>JAGTVF010000021.1 GCA_018224315.1 Desulfobacterales bacterium
CATGTAAAAATCCTTTTCCCACTGTCCGGAGGCCCTGTCCAATACCCGGCAGATTGCCGATCGCTGCCACGTTGAATTCGATTTCAATACCCATCATTTCCCCAATTTCAATCTCACGGATGATCACTCTGAAGCCGAGCTGTTTGAGGAAAAGGTCCGCAGGGGCTATGCGGCCCGGATGGAAAAAATCCGGGAGAAGAATCCGGATGTGGATGAATCGGTTTACCGCAAGCGGGTGGACTATGAGATTGATGTGATCAATTCCATGGGATTTCCCGGTTATTTTTTAATTGTTGCGGATTTTATTGAATATGCCAAAAAGCACGGCATCCCGGTGGGGCCGGGCCGGGGCTCGGCTGCAGGCAGCCTGGTGGCCTATGCCCTGAGCATTACGGATCTGGATCCCATTGAAAACGGATTGATATTTGAGCGTTTCCTAAACCCTTCCCGCCAGAGCATGCCCGATATTGACGTGGATTTTTGCATATACGGCAGAGAAGAGGTGTTTCACTATGTGGTGGACCGCTACGGCGGCCCTGAGTATGTGGCCCAGATCATTACATACGGGAAAATGAAGGCCAGGGCCGTGATCCGGGATGTGGGCCGGGCCTTAAACATTGCCTTAAGCGAGGTCGACGAAATTGCCAAGCTGGTGCCTGAAACTCCGGGCATGACCCTGGAAAAGGCCATGGAACTGGAGCCCAAACTGGCCGAAAGGGCCCGGTCCAATCCGGTGATCGGCGAACTCATCGAAATTTCCCGGTCCCTGGAGGGGTTAAACCGTCATGCCTCCACCCATGCCGCCGGCGTGGTCATCGGCGACAAGCCCCTGGTGGAGTATTTGCCCTTGTATAGAGGCAAACGCGGTGAAGTGCTGACCCAGTATGACATGAAGATGGTGGAAAAAATCGGGCTGGTGAAATTTGATTTTCTGGGTTTGCGCAACCTGACGATCATGGCCAATGCCCTGCAGATCATCGAATCCCTGGGAAAGCCCCCGCCGGATCTGGGGCACCTGGATTTGTCTGATGAAAAAACCTTTCAGCTGCTTTCAGCCGGCAATACCACCGGGGTGTTTCAGCTGGAAAGCGCCGGGATGCGGGATCTGCTCACCCGGATGAAGCCGGAGAGCTTTGCCGAGGTCACGGCCCTGGTGGCCCTCTACCGGCCCGGGCCCATGGGCAGCGGTATGCATGACGACTACGTGGAGCGCAAACACGGCCGCCAGGAAGTCCAGTACCTGATACCGGAACTCGAACCCATTTTAAACAACACCTACGGCGTGATCCTCTATCAGGAACAGGTCATGAAGATCGCCAGCGAGGTGGCCAGCTTTTCCATGGCCGAGGCCGACAATCTCCGAAAGGCCATGGGCAAGAAAATCCTCGATGTCATGGCCAAACAGCGGGACCGCTTTGTCAAGGGTGCGGTGGAAAATGGTATTGATGAGCAAAAGGCCAATGAGCTCTTTGAACTCATTGAAACCTTTGCCGGCTACGGCTTTAACAAATCTCACAGCGCAGCTTACGCCTTGATTGCCTACCAGACCGCTTATCTCAAGGCGCATTTCCCGGAACCGTTCATGGCCGCAGTGCTCACCTCGGAGATGAATTCTTCGGACAACGTGGCCAAATACATTGCCGAATGCAGAAACATGGATATCGCGATTCTGCCGCCGGATATCAATGAAAGCCACAAGGGGTTTACGGTTTCCGGCGACAAGATCCGTTTCGGGCTGGCGGCAGTCAAAAACGTGGGTGAATCCGCCATTGAATCCATTATTGAAATCCGGAAGCAGGGCCGGTTTGCATCCATATTTGACTTCTGCCAGCGGGTGGATCTGCGAAAAGTCAACAAGCGGGTTCTGGAAAGCCTTATTCAATGCGGCGCCTTTGACGCCACCGGATATACCCGGGCCGCGCTCATGGCCTCTGCAGATGATGCCCTGGATTACGGCCAGCGGGTGCAAAAGGAGCGAAATGATCCACAGATGTCGCTTTTCGGCGGCTCCGGTCAGGATGCGGATGCCATCAATGCGCCGGCCATTTCCGAGGTTCCCGAATGGGATGAAAAGCATTTGCTGGAAATGGAAAAGGAAGCCATTGGGTTCTACATCACCGGTCATCCCCTGGATGAATACCGGGATATAATGGAAAAGTATGCCAACGCCGATGCCCTTTCCGTTGCCGAGGATGCCGTGGGCGACCGGGAGGTTGTGCGCCTTGGGGGGATTGTCAAGCATATCAAGACCATCATGACCAAAAAGGGCGATCCAATGGCCTTCTTGAATATCGAGGATATGCATGGCGCCGTGGAAGTGGTGGTGTTTCCGGAGCTGTATGCCGCTGTTGCTGATGTGCTGACCATAGATACCCCGGCATTTGTCCAGGGCCAGATTCAGAAAAATGAGAAAAGCAGCAAGATTCTGGCCGACAGCGTGATCCGCATTGCTGATGCCGAAACCAACTGGGCGGCCAGCCTGCATATCCGGGTTGACACCGAAAGCGTGGAAACACAGGCCATGGAGAATTTGCTTGCGGTTTTGCAGAAATACCCCGGGGCGTGCAAGGGCTTTTTGCACGTGCGTATCCCG
>JAGTVF010000022.1 GCA_018224315.1 Desulfobacterales bacterium
CGCTACGGGGTGCGCATCACAGACAGCGCCCTGGCCGGACTGCTGTCGCGGGCAGTGGTGGTCATCGATGAAAACGCACGGGTGCTCTACACCCAGCAGGTGCCGGAAATCGGCCAGGAGCCCGATTATGAACAGGTATTGGAAGCCGTGCGCACCATGGACAAGGACACCCCGTTTGAAGATGTCTGCACCAAGATGCCCGTTGGCGAGCATGCCCGTTTTGACGATACAGACGATGCCTGCGACGACGGCCGGGCCGGAAAAATTTAGGACAAAGGCCGGGTCCGGAGGAGACAATGGGCATTGATGTGACAGTGAAAATCGGCGGTGAGGCCGGTCAGGGGATACAGACAGTCGGCGACCTGCTGGCCCGTGTCTGCCACGGCTGCGGCCTTTATGTTCTGGCTGTAAATGACTTTGAATCCCGTATCCGGGGCGGCCACAGTTTTCTGCAGCTGCGCATCAGCGACAGACCCGTGGCCGCCCCGGACCACCGGGTGCATTTGCTGGTGGCCCTGAGCCCCAGGACCCTGGACATGCATTTGTCTGAGCTGGCAGATGATGGCCTGGCCATTTTTGACAGCCAGGAAACCGGCCCCGGCGACAATGTGGTATCCATCGCAGTGACCGATATGGCCCGCAAGGCCGGCGGCGCCATCATGGCCAACACCGTTGCCGCCGGTGCCTGTCTGGCCCTGCTGGGCGCGTCCGGCAGTCTTCTGGAAATTGTTTTGAAAAAACAGTTTCAGGCCAAAAAAGCCGGGGTCCTGGAAAACAATCTCAAGGCTGCGCAAAGCGGGGTGGAGGCCGTAGAGGGGATTGATTTTGCACCGGCCTTTGCCTGGCCGGAGAAAAAACCGGCCGGAAAATTGCTGTCCGGTGCGCAAATCCTTGCACTGGGAGCCGTAGCCGCAGACTGCCGGTTTGCGGCATTTTATCCCATGTCTCCGGCCACCGGCATCATGGCCGGTCTCACCGGTTTTGAAGACCGGGCGCCACTGGTGGTGGAGCAGGCAGAAGACGAGATCGCAGCGGTCAATATGGTCATCGGCGCCTCATTTGCCGGTGTCCGGGCCATGACCGCCACTTCAGGCGGCGGTTTCGCCCTTATGGCCGAAGGCCTGGGTCTTGCCGGCATCACGGAAACCCCGATTGTGATTGTCAATTCCCAGCGCCCCGGGCCGGCCACGGGTCTGCCCACGCGCACGGCCCAGGCGGATCTGCGCTTTGTGCTCCACGCGGCCCAGGACGAATTTCCCCGGTTTGTTTTGGCCCCGACAAGCCTGGATGACGGCTTTGAAACCATGGGCCGGGCCTTTGCCCTGGCAGACAAGTACCAGGTGCCCGCCATTGTGCTGACCGATCAGTATTTCAATGATTCGGTCAACATTGCCCAAAAGCCCCTGACCGTGCCTGAATCCATTGACCGCCATATTGTCACGGATGCGGACATGGATGATCCAAAAGCCTACAGGCGCTATGAAATCACCGATTCCGGGATTTCTCCCCGGGCGGTGCCCTGCGCGGGCCAGGCCCTGGTCATGGTCAGCGGAAACGAGCACCAGCAGGACGGCCATATCAGCGAAACCATCCCGGATCGCATCGGCCAGGTGGACAAGCGCTTCCGAAAGCTTGCGGCAATGGAAAAGGAAATGCGTTCGCCCAGGACCGATTTTCCGGACAGTCGGGTGCTTTTGACGGGTTGGGGATCTGCTGCCGGGGCTATCAGGGAAAGCGTTGAGATGCTCAGAGCTGAAGGCATGGATGCCGGCGGGGTTTATTTCACTGATATCTGGCCTTTTCCGCAGCAGGCCGCAGAAGAAATCCTTGGGCGGTGTGAGCGGTTCTACATGGTGGAGCAAAATGTTTCCGCTCAGCTTGGCGGGCTTATCCGTGAGAAAACCGGGCTGAAATTTTATCAGGCGGTGCTGAAATACGACGGCCGCCCCTTTTTCCCCTTTGAGATCGCCCGGCGGGTAAAGGCCGCCGAGGAGGCCATTGATGGTTGATGTGCGCGATTTTCACTGTGATTATGAAAACAAGTGGTGTCCGGGCTGCGGCAACTTTCCCATCCTGGAGGCGTTAAAGCAGGGTTTGGCCGATCAAAGACTTGTCCCGGAAGACGTTTTGATGATCTCCGGCATCGGCCAGGCCGGAAAAACCCCGCATTTTCTGAAATGCAATTTTTTCCACGGTCTGCACGGCCGGGCCCTGCCGCTGGCCACGGGCGCCTATGCGGCCAACAGTGAACTTCCCATCCTTGTGAGCATGGGAGACGGTGACTGTTATGGTGAAGGGGGCAATCATTTCATGGCCGCCATCCGGCGAAACCCGGATATGACCCTTTTGATCCATGACAACCGGGTCTACGGCCTGACCAAGGGACAGCCGTCGCCCACATCCGAGCGGGGTTTTGTCACCAAAATTCAGCCAATGGGTGTCAGAAGCGATCCATTAAACCCCGCGGCCCTGGCCTTGTCCCAGGGCGCCGGATTTGTGGCCCGGGCTTATTGCGGCCACAAGGAGCAGCTTGCCGGGCTCATCGGCCAGGCCATGGACTACCGCGGGGTCAGTGTCATTGATATCATGCAGGTTTGCGTGTCGTATAACACGGTGAATACCTATGACTGGTATAAAAAGCGGGTCTATGATATCAATGAGCAGGGCCATGATACAGGTGATTTGAGTGCGGCCATGGCGCTTGCATTTGCCGGCGGCGACCGGATTGCCACGGGTTTGTTTTATAAAAAGGACCGTGCCAGTTTTGCTGATCGGGTGCCCGGGCTGGCCGAAAGCCCCCTGGCCGCCCGCAGCTATGATCCGGCACGAGTGCAGGCCCTGCTTGATCAGGCGTGATTGGTGTCTGCAATGGGCGCATCCGCTGGTATTTGTCTGAGCCGGAAACCCTGAACGAAAACTTCCGCCATAGTTAAGGAGGCCTTGAAATGGCAAAAAACGTAATGATTTCCTTTGATGATTCCGAAAACGCCATGCGCGCTGTGCAGTTTGCCGCCGATCATTTTCTCCGGGATGCAAAAATCACGCTTTTCAGCGTTGTTGAAGACAGCTCCACCCTTTGCGCCATGAACAGCCCGGAGCTGACCCCGTATTTCAAGGCCGAGCAGCAGGCCTTCTGCTCCCTTGAGGACAAGAAGCGGGAGCTTGTGGAAACCGCAATCCAGTCAGCACGCAGGTGCCTGATCGAGGCGGGATTTGATCCCGAACAGGTGCATACCAGGATCAACCGTCGTTCCAGCGGCGTGGCCAGAGACGTTATCGCCGAGGCCGAGTCCGGATACGATGTGGTGATCATCGGCAGAAGAGGAGTGTCCTCCCTGCAGGACTTTCTGTTTGGCAGTGTGGCCCAGAAGGTGCTCCAGGGGGTGAAAAACGCGGCGGTTTTGGCCGTGCCCTGATTTTTTTCAGGAGGCAGAAATGAATGTGTTGATCACCGGGGCTGCCGGTTTTGTGGCCCGGCACATGATCCGGGAATTTTTGAAAAAAGGCTGGACCATCACGGCCGTGGACCGCAACGAGCCGCCTGAATCGCTAAAAGACGATAAAATCGAATATATCCGGGCAGATACGTCAAAACCGGGGCCATGGCAGGATGCGGTGGGAAAAGCCGATGCCGTGGTCAACCTGGCGGGCAAAAACATTTTTTCCAGGTGGACGGAAAAATACAAACAACTTGTCTACGACAGCCGGATCCAGACCACCACAAATCTGGTGGCGGCCATGTCCGGGGGCCGGCCGGGGGTGTTGTGCAGCACCTCGGCGGTGGGATATTACGGGGACATGGGCGATCACCTGGTGGATGAGACCGCGCCGCCGGGCGATGATTTTCTGGCCCGTCTCAGCATTGACTGGGAAAATACCGCGCTTGGCGCACAGCAAAAAGGTGTGCGTGTGGTGCTGCCCCGATTTTCTCTGGTTATGGCAAAAGACGGCGGCGCCCTTGCGGCCATGCTCCCGTCTTTTCGGTTTTTTGCCGGCGGTCCCATGTCAGACGGCACCCACTGGATGCCCTGGATTCACATGGATGATCTGGTGCGCGCCATGGCCTTTGTGATTGAAAATCCCGATATGTCCGGGCCGGTGAACTTTGCCGCCCCCAACCCGGTGCGCAACCGGGAGTTTGCCAAAACTTTGGGGCGGGTTTTGGGGCGCCCGGCTGTGCTGCGGGTTCCCGGATTTGTTTTAAAGATGGCCATGGGCGAGCTCGGGAAACTGATGTTAAACAGTCAGCGTGCGGTGCCGGCCCAGCTTTTGGAAGCCGGGTTTGAATTTCAGTATCCGGAACTGGAAGCGGCTCTGGCAGCAGCGCTTCGCACCTGAAAAAGGAGGCTGAAATGGCAACCAAAACACTTCAGATCCCCAATATTTCGTGCAATCATTGCGTGATGACCATTAAAAACGAGCTTTCCGAGATCCCGGGCGTGGCATCGGTTGATGGTGATGCGGATCAAAAACAGGTCACGGTGGAATTTGACGCACCGGCCAGCATGGATCAGATCCTGGAAAAATTAAAGGAAATCAATTACCCGGCCCAATAACAGCGCCCAACAACGGCTCAGGAAGATTTTGTGACACAACCCCGCTCCAATCCGGAAAATCAGTCAAATCAGACAAAATCCAATACAGGCGGC
>JAGTVF010000023.1 GCA_018224315.1 Desulfobacterales bacterium
TATCCGTGCCGCAGATGCCGGCCATGGAGACCTTCACCAGGGCTTCGCGCTCACTGATCTCCGGCAGTGGGAGTTTTCCGGTGACCACCTGCTGGTTTTCAAACCATATTGCCCTCATGGTTTCCATGGATGCATCCGGCTATACCTTGGCGTGATCAAAGCCCCAGGCGCCGGTTTGCTCGTCCTGGAACATGTCCTGGAACACGTTGGGAAACTCCTTTTTGCAGATCCGGGCAATCTGATCGCCCACCAGCCGGATTTCCTCTTCTGCATGAACGGACGTGCGCATGGAAATAATATGACGCCAGGCCCGCAGGTTGCCGGTGACCATGATGGTGGTGCCGATGCCGATGGGTGCAAGGCGGCGGAACATGGAGGTGAGCATCTTTTTGGAGGAAAAATCGTCCATGTCGGCAATGCCGAAGATATCGGCCAGTTCCTTTTGGGTGTTTTCCAGAAAATCCACCACCTCCCGGAATTTTTTCTCTGCCTTTGGGTTGGATTTGGCAGAGTCGGGGATCCAGACCGGAAGATCATCTAAGCGCACATACCTGAGACTTTCCTGGGAATAGGCCATGCCGGCGCGGTGGCGGACCAGTTCATGGGTAAACACCCGGGAGACGTTTCTGCAGATAAATGTGGCATTCACATGCTCCAGCACCGAGCCGTGGCCGCTTTTGAGCACGTTGGCCAGATACTGGTCATTGCCCCGGCGCACCCGGCCGACATTGGGGTTGGAGGCCTCGGGTTTGGCCGGGTCCCAAGGCTGCCAGGAGCGGTAGCACATGCGGCCGGCCGCCTCGATGAGATTTTCTCCGTCTGCGGCATTGTCGTCGGCCTGCCAGTCAGGGCTGCCGATATCTTTTAGATAGGCGTTTAACCCTTCGGATACCAGTGTGGTTTTGGCCACCAGGTAGACCCTGGGGGTATCGATTTCCCGCATGATTGCCTCCTGTGTTGCTTGGGTAAAGAAATTATCCGGTTTTTTCTGACTTTTTGGAAAACCAGGTTTTGATGACCGCATGGACCAGGGTGGCCAGGGGGATGGCCAGAAACAGTCCCCAGATGCCCCACAGCCCACCGAATACCAGGATGGCCACGATGATGGCCACGGGATGGAGATTGACCACCCCGGACAGCAGCAGGGGCACCAGGATGTTGCCGTCAATGAGCTGGATGATGCCGTATGCGATAACCGTGTAAGTAAATTCCGGGCTGATGCCCCACTGGAAAAAGGCCAGCAGCACCACCGGAATGGTCATCACCGTGGCCCCGATATAGGGAATCAGCACGGACAGGCCGATAAACAAAGACACCAGCAGGGCAAAGTTGAGCTCCAGCAGGGTAAAGGTGGCGTAGCTAACCGTCCAGACGATAATGATTTCCCATATTTTTCCCCGGACAAAATTGGCCACCTGATCGTTGACTTCCTGCCACACTTCTGTGGCCAGGTCCATGTTTTTGGGCAGAAACTTTTTAAACCAGCCAATGATTCGGTCCTTGTCCTTGAGGAAAAACAGTACCAGCAGGGGAACGAGCACGAGATAGACCAAAACGGTGATCAGGTTTCGAACCGAGGCCACTGAAAAGACCACCGCAGTCTGGCCCAGGCGGGTGAGCTCGGTTTTCAAAAAATTGATCACCTGCCGGACCTGTTCTTCGGAGACCAGCTCAGGATAGCGTTCCGGAAGCTGCATGAGCTGCTTCTGGCCGTTTGCGATCAGGGTGGGCAGTTCCTGGATCAATTGTGCGATCTGTCTGGAAATCAGGGGCAGCAGCCCAATGATCAGGGCAAGAAAGCAGATCATGAAAACCGTAAAAGACAGGGTTACGGCAATGGCCCTGGGAATGCGCAGGGATTGGAGCCGCTCTACGATCCCCTCCAGCAGGTAGGCGATGATTAAGCCCACGAATACGGGCTGGAGCATCTGACCCAAAAGGATCACCAGCAGAAATCCGCCCAGAAGCAGTCCCCAGAGAATCACCACCTGGGGATCGGAAAATCGCCGGTGCAGCCAGTCCCGCATTATCTGGATCATTGAAGGCCTCTCACCGGACATGGCTTTCAAGCCAGGTTTCCAGATCCGTTAAAACCTGGTGCCGCCGGGACGGCTCTTCATTGTAGATTTCATGAAACAGCCCGGGATACACATGCAGGGTTTTGTCCGAAGATTGGATCTGTTCGAAAAATCTGCGTGAAGCTTCGGGATCCACCAGGCGGTCATCGCCTGCGGCCTGCAGCAGCAGGGGGACGCGCAGCAGGGGCGCATCCTGATTTGTCCGCTCCATTGTTTTGGTCATTTCCGTAAACAAACGGGCGCTGACCCGGCCAAGGACCAGGGGGTCGCTGATATAGGCCTGGACCACGGAATCATCGTGGCTGATATGTTCGGGCGCCAGCTGGTTGTCAAAGGTGAGCTGCGGAAAGATACGTGACATGAGCCGGCCGAGTGCGGCTTTGACCGGGGGGATTGAAACCGCCGGGGCCAGGGCGGGCGATGATGCGATAACCCCGCTGACAGTGTCGCCAAAGCGCTGGGCAAACCGAAGCACCACCATGCCCCCCATGCTGTGGCCCAGTATCAGCAGGGGCAGATTTTTATCCATCTGCTGCCGGGATTTCTGGATCACCTGCAATAGATCATCTGTCAGATGATCAAAGTCCTGCACATGACCGCGCGGCCCGCCGCTTTGCCCGTGCCCCCGCTGGTCATAGGCAGTGACCCGGATGCCTCTTTCGACCAGAAATTGGGTCATTTGTTCATACCGGCCCGAATGTTCGCACAGGCCGTGGATGATGACCATGCATGCCCGCGGACCGGACAGGGCCGGAAAGTGCCGGGTGAAAATCGGGGTGCCGTCTTTGGCAATCACGGTTTCAGTTGATTGTGACATGGCCGCTGGCATGGCTGTATCCTTTGTTTGCGGGCTGTTTGAACTGCAATAAATGACAGCCTCAAAGACGGCATTGTTTAAATGCCGAGCTTGGACAGAAAAATACAGATATCATTTACCGTGTCCACAAGCCTGGGATGGGAGGTGCGAAATTCCCGGACCGATTCGCGCAGTCCCTGGATGGAGGTCTCCAGCAGATTGGGGTCCAGTTCATCGCGGGTGGCTTCGTGGGCCGAGGCCTTGGTGAATTTTTTGATGCTCTCAGCCCGCTGCAGGTCAGTTTCAGCCAGGTCTGTGATTTCTTCGTTTAACCGGCTGAGCAGTTCGTAGTATTCCTGTTTTTTGTCTTCCGGGATGTTTCCGGAAGTCTTGATTTTCTCCTCAAGTTTTGTCAGTGTGTGCTTGAGCATAGGCCATCCTTGTTCTCAGGTTTTTTTGCAATCCTAACGCAATCTGGGTTTTATGACAAGATGGTTTTTCTTTCACGTGCGTGGATGCAAACGCTTTTGACGGCTGTGGCGGGCAAATGACAAATCCCTGTGAAGTCTGTGACATGGAGGAAAAGGTGTATGTCTGCTGCGGCAGACACCCGGAAACCGGACTCCGGGTGCCCCTGCAGATTGGTGCAAAACGGATGGTTCTGGCCTGTCCGTGCCTGGAGGCTTCCGGCAGGTGCACGGTTTACAGCCGGCGGCCCGGGGCCTGCCGGGCATTTTTCTGCCAAGGGTTTGACACCTTCACATTCATGGCTGATATTTTTCCGTTCCCGACGTCCTGATATCCGCCTTCCGCTCTGTGCCCTCTGGCCTCTGCCTTCTTCCGCCTTCTGCCCCTTATCCCTGGTATTTTCCCACAATGGCGATGCTGCAGATGTTCTGGAACGGAAAACCGCCCAGGTTGTGGGTCATGCCCAGCTCCGGGTTTTGGATCTGACGTTGCCCGGCACGGCCATGAAACTGGAGATACATCTCGTAGAGCATGCGCAGCCCGGATGCACCGATGGGATGGCCGAAGCATTTCAGCCCCCCGTCGATCTGGCAGGGCACCTGACCGCCCCGGTCGTAGAATCCGTCCATGATGTCGTGGACAGCCCTGCCGCGTTGGGAAATATGCAGATCTTCGTAGGTGACCAGCTCAGTGATGGAAAAGCAGTCATGCAGTTCCATCATGCTGATTTCTTTTCTGGGATTGTCAATGCCGGCTTCTTTGTAGGCTGCGGTGCTGCACTTTGCGGTGGTCATGAAATGATCCCCGTCCCAGTCGTTAAAACCGATTTCCTCGCCGCTGCTCAGGGCCAGCTGCAGGGCTTTGACAGATACAAAGTCCTTTTTTCCCATCTTTTGTGCAATTTCCGGGGTGGTGACAATGGCGCAGGCCGACCCGTCGCTGACCCCGCAGCAGTCAAACAAACCCAGGGGATGGGCCACAATCGGGGCGGCCATGACCTGGTCCTCGGAGACTTTCTTTCGCAGATGCGCCTTGGGGTTCAGAGCCCCGTTTTCATGGCTTTTGGCCGATACATGGGCCATGGCCCGCTTCAGATCCGGGTCCGGGATCCGGTACTTGGCGGCATACGCACTGGCCAGTTGGGCAAAAGAGCCCGGGGCGGTCAAATTGGGCCACCACTGCCACATGAGCGAGCCGGTATTGGAACCGCCTGCAGGCAGTCCGCCGTAGCCGGTGTCCTTGAGTTTTTCCACACCCAGGGCCAGGCAAATGTCATATGCCCCGGAAGCCACTGCATAACAGGCCCCTCTGAATGCCTCTGTGCCGGTGGCACAGTAATTTTCCACCCGCGTGACCGGAATCATGGGCAGCCTGAGGGTGGTGGCCAGGGGCATGGCGGTTTTGCCCACATTGACTTCATCCATGCACGTGCCAAACCATGCGGCCTGAATGTCTGCCGGTGCAATGCCGGCATCGGCCAGTCCCTCTTCAAAGGCTTCAAGCATGAGTTCTTCTGCGCCCACGTCCCATCTTTCCCCGAAACGGGTGCACCCCATGCCGATGATTGCCACTTTATCCCTGATGCCTGTTGCCATATTCTGCCTCCTCATTTATACAATGCTGTTCCGAAAATCCCTTGTTACGGGTTTTCAGATGGATCAAAGCGAAACTGACCGTTTTTCAGGATGCTGTTTTGGTTTCCTGTGGTGATATCAATGCAAACAGGGCGGCATTGGCGTCATCAATGGCTTCTGCCCCGGTCATGTCCATGATTTGCTCAAAGTTTTCAGCCACCTCTTCGGGGGTGGGCGGGTTTTCGCCGCTGCCCAGCCTAATGCCTTTGCCGGTGAAAATGGCGGCCCGGTTGAAATAGCCCATTCCGGCATTGTAGATGTGGCCCGATTCCCGGCACTGATCGCTTGCCAGATAGACCACCATGGGTGTGACCAGTTCGGGTTTCATCCGGTCGAGCATTTCCCGGGGCATAATGTCTTCGGTGAGACGGGATGCGGCCAGGGGGGCGATGGTGTTAACGCAAATGCCGTATTTGGCCCCTTCCTGTTTCAGGGCGTTCATCATGCCCACCAGGGCCATTTTGGCGGCCGAATAGTTGGCCTGACCGAAGTTGCCGTATAGTCCGGCCGCCGAGGTGGTCATGATCACCCGTCCATAGCCCTGGGGGCGCATAATTTCAAATGCCGGGCGGGTCACGTTGAAAGCGCCGTTTAAGTGAACCCCCAGCACTGCGTTCCAGTTTTCGGGCTCCATTTTGGCAAAGCTTTTGTCCCGAAGGATGCCGGCGTTGTTGATCACGATATCCACCCGGCCGTAATGTTTAAGGGCGCAGTCAATGATGTTTTGTCCGCCTTCGGCCGTGGCCACGCTGTCATAATTGGCAACGGCCTGCCCGCCGGCGGCCTTGATCTCATCCACCACCTGCTGGGCCGGTGCGGCCGATCCATTGCCTGTGCCGTCTCTGGCTCCGCCCAGGTCATTGACCACTACGCTGGCGCCCCGGGATGCCAGTTCCAGGGCATAGGCCCTTCCCAGGCCGCCGCCGGCGCCGGTGATTACCGCCACCTGACCGTCAAAGCGGATTTTCGCCATTTCTTCGGCTGCTCCGGCAATGGGCCGGGCTTTCCAGAAGTAGTTGACAAAACCGCGCTCCTTGTCCTGGGTGCGTTTGCGAAACACCATCTGCATGGGCAGTCCCACCTTGACTTCAGACAGCTTGCAGTCGGTGAAATCGGCCATGAACCGGCCGCCGTTGTCAAACTGGATCATGCCGTAGATATGCGGCGGGTCATAGGATACCGCCAGCATGTCGCCGGTAAACGTTTTGACCTGTGCAGGCTGGCCGGCAAACTCGTAATCGTTCTGGGTGCGGCGGGCCGTGCACTGCGGATTGACACACACTTCGGTTTTGGGAAACTGGGGGGTTTGGCAGTTGGTGCATTTGCCGCCCACCAGTCCAAGGATCATTTTGCGTTTGCGCCACAGGGTGGTCATGGCCGTCTGGGTGGGGGCTTCTGCCCGGATGCCCATTTCCGGCTCCAGAAGATTCCGGAACACCAGCCATTTGGGGTAGTTGTCAACAGGTTCCCGGTTGTCCAAAACGCTTTGAAATCCGGGCGATTGCTGAAACCGGGTGATTTCTTCTGTGATCTTAAAGCACAGGGCATCGCTTCCCTGGCCAAATCCGGCCACCACGATGTTTTCACCGGGCTTTGCGGCATCCAGGGCTGCGGCCAGCATCAAAAGCGGGTGGGCAGAACCGGTATCCCCGCATACCTCGTGCATGTTGTCCATGACTTTTTCCGGATCTGCGCCCAGTTTTTTGGCCATTTTTTTGTGCTCGGCCTTGAAATAGCAGGGATAGACCAGTCTGTCGATTTCATCAATGCCCAGGTTCAGCTTTTTTAAAAGCCCGTTGACCGCCTGGGGGATGATCTTTGAATAGCCCTCATCTCTTACCCAGCGCTCCTCCCAGGTATAGTCGAACCGGTTCTGCGCGCCCCGGTAATGGTCCACAAAGTCGCAGGACACTGAATAACTTCCCTGGTATTGGGCAATCACGTTTTTGCTGCCCACCACAAAGGAGGCCGCCCCGTCTCCGTACCACATCTCGTAAAACCCCCCGGGCTTTGTCTGGCGGCAGTCTGCGGCCGTGACCAGCAGGGTTTTGTCGGCTTTTCCCGCGGCTGCTTCCAGGGCAGTGGTCAGGGCCGTGGTGCCGGCCTTCTGGGAGGCCGTGAAATCTGCCGAGGTGATGTCCTCGCGAAGATTTAAGGCTGTGGATACAATGCCGGCGTTTTGCCGGTCTGCAAAGGGAAACGAGGTGGATGCCAGATAAATCCCGTCAACACTTTCTTTGTCCGCATTCTGCAGGGCATTTCTGGAAGCTTCCACGGACATGGTCA
>JAGTVF010000024.1 GCA_018224315.1 Desulfobacterales bacterium
AAATCAAAATTGGGCAGAAAATCAACCAGGCGGGCTGCGTTGTAAATCTTTTCATAAAGGCTTTTTCCGTCATCCGGCCTGCTGTTATCCGGTTTCTACGGATAAATCGGCCCTGCACCAAAAGCCAGTTCATCTTTCTGCAGCCGCACCCCCCTGGTTCGGGATCTGCCGGCAAGGGCAATTTTTGAAGGATGTCCGAGCAGGGCCTTTTCAACCAGAACCGCGGGAATGCGCACAAGATCTGTATCTGTCACCACAGCTTCGCTGTTGGCCAGTAAGCGGCGGGCCCGGGGGCTTTTTACCCGGGCCCCCAGGCTTTCGATGACCCCGAGTGCATCAAAATAGATGCGCTCCATCTCATCTTCGGACAAAACCTGAAAATTCGGTGTGGTCTGAACGATTTCCTTTATTTTCATAGTTCCCCCCTGAACGCTTCCGGGATTGTCAATTCGGGATAAAGTATCATAATCCTTTCGTGTTTTCAGGCATTTTTTTCAAATTGGCCGCCGGGATAACCCCGCTGACCTGCCCAATCGCCGGGAGGTATCGGACATGCCGGAAAATCGCGCATATTATGAACCCATGGGGAAAAAACAGCAGCAGCGGCATTCCGATAACGCCCGGATCAATGATGAAATGACAGATAAAAGCCGGTATGATACTCTTGCTGCGCTCAACAATGATTCCCAAAACAAGGTGTGAAAATAAATGCAGAACAATACATTTGCCCGGACAATTGCCCATGAACTAGACATTACCGCTGCCCAGGTTTCCGCAGTGACCGGTCTGCTCGGGCAGGGAGCCACCATCCCCTTTATCGCCAGATACCGCAAAGAGGCCACCGGCAGCCTTGATGAGGTGGCGGTAACCGCGGTTCGGGACCGCATGCATCAACTGGGCGAACTGGCCGCACGAAAAGATACAGTCTTAAACTCCCTGGAGAAACACGGCCATCTCACTGATCAACTCCGGGCCAGGGTTGAGGCCGCACAGACCCTGACCGAAGTCGAAGATATCTATCTTCCCTATAAACCCAAACGCCGGACCCGGGGGGTTATGGCCCGGGAAAAAGGCCTTGACCCCCTAGCCATGGACATATTTGCACAAAACGGCCTGGATGTGGAGTCTGCAGCCGAAAATTTCGTGGATCCGGAAAAAAAAGTGGCATCTGCTCAAGAGGCGCTGGCCGGGGCAAGAGACATTATTGCCGAACACATCAGTGAAAACGAAAACGCGCGGGCCGCCCTGCGGGATCTGTTTTTTAAAAAAGCCATTATCAAAAGTCGTGTTGTTCCCGGCATGGAGGAAACCGGTGCCAAGTTCCGGGATTATTTTGACTGGCAGGAAAATGCGGCAGCCGTTGCCTCCCACCGGATGCTGGCCATACGCAGGGGCGAAGAGCAGGATGTGCTGTCCATGCGCATGCTGCCGGATACAGATGAAGCCCTGGGTATTCTTGAAACGCTTTTTGTCACGGGCCGCGGCCCGGATTCCGAGCAGGTCCGCCGGGCTGCGGCAGACAGCTACAAGCGGCTTTTGTCCAATGCCATGGAAACCGAAACCCGCATCCGGGCCAAGCAGCGCGCTGATGAGCAGGCCATAGCCGTTTTTGCAGACAACCTGCGTCAGGTGCTCATGGCCCCGCCGTTAGGGGCAAAGCGGATCATGGGCATTGATCCGGGATTCCGCACCGGCTGCAAGGTGGTGTGTCTTGACCGCCAGGGCAAACTTTTGCACCATGACACCCTATACCCCCACACCGGCAAAAACGCTGAAAAACGCGACGGTGAAAAGCTCAAACAGCTTTGTCAAAAGTATTGTATCCAGGCCGTGGCCGTGGGAAACGGCACAGCAGGAAGGGAAACCGAATCGTTTGTGAAAAGCATCGATTTGGAGCCTTCGGTAATCGTGGTAATGGTAAATGAATCCGGGGCATCAATTTATTCCGCATCAGAGACCGCCCGCAGGGAGTTTCCGAACCTGGATCTGACCGTGCGCGGTGCGGTCTCCATTGCCAGGCGGCTGATGGATCCGCTTGCGGAACTGGTCAAGATCGACCCCAAGTCCATTGGCGTGGGTCAGTACCAGCATGACGTGGATCAGCGGGCACTGAAAAAAAGCCTGGATGATGTTGTCACCAGCTGCGTCAATACCGTGGGCGTTGATGTCAACCGTGCAAGTGCCGAGCTGCTGGCCTATGTCTCCGGACTCAGCTCCCGCATTGCCCAAAATCTTGTGGCATACCGGGATGAAAACGGAGCGTTCCGGGACCGCCGGGAGCTGAAAAAAGTCCCCCAACTGGGCCCAAAGGCATTTGAGCAATGCGCGGGCTTTTTGCGGATTGCTCAGGCCCAAAACCCCCTGGACGCCACTGCCGTGCACCCGGAAAGCTATCCCGTTGTCGATGCCATGGCCGGGGATCTGGGCACAACCGTGGCCGAACTGATCCGCAACCCGGAACTGCGTGACAAAATCAATTTTTCACGCTATGTCACCGATACCGTGGGCATGCCCACATTAAAAGACATCATGGCCGAACTGGCCAAACCCGGCCGGGATATCCGGGAAAAATTCGAGGAATTCGGCTTTGCCGAGGGAATTGAAAAAATCGAGGACCTGGACAAAGGCATGTGTCTGCCCGGTATTGTGACCAATATAACGGCTTTTGGCGCATTTGTGGATATCGGGGTGCACCAGGACGGTCTGGTGCACATCAGCCAGATGGCCGACCGGTTTGTCAAAAATCCGGCAGATATCGTCAGGGTCGGCCAGAAAGTCCGGGTCACGGTCTTGTCCGTGGAGCTGGAAAGAAAACGCATTGCCCTTTCCATGAAAAACAAGCAGACCTAAACAGAGGAGTTTATGCTTCACAAAACAATTTTTTATACTATGGCAGCCCTGTTTTTCCTTATACCGGCCGCATCCGGGTTTACGGGTGCGCCGGCCGCTGACCGGTCCTCTGGTCCCGGACCGGAACAAAAACAAATCCGGGCCTTTATCTATCATCATTTCGGCATGGAGGATCAATACCCGTCCACCAGCGTTTCCGTAAACCAGTTCAAAAACCATCTGGATTATCTGGACAGACAGGATTACACGGTTTTAACCCTGGGCCGGGCCCTGGACCGGCTTTGTTCAAAAAAGGGGATTTCTGAAAAAACCGCGGTCATCTCCATAGACGACGGGTATGGCTCGGTATGGGACAACGCCCTGCCCCTTTTGGAAAAATACGGATATCCGACAACCATTTTTACT
>JAGTVF010000025.1 GCA_018224315.1 Desulfobacterales bacterium
AAAACTTCCAGTTAACGATAACAAGAACTAAAGACAAATTCCGGCGCTAAAGCCGGCTGAACCATTTTCGAAAAACACAGGAGACAGATTGCCCATGGAACTGACCCGGGAACAATTGATGATTCAGAAAATGGCCAGGGAGTTTGCCAGAAAGGATCTGGCCCCCCAGGCGGCGGAAAGGGATCAAAAACACGAATATCCCGCTGAGAGCTTAAAAAAGATGGGAGAACTCGGCCTGCTCGGAATGCTGGTGCCCGAAGACTATGGCGGCGAGGACATGGACACGGTATCCTACGCCCTGGCCATGAGCGAGGTGGCCTATGCGTGCGCATCCACGGCCGTGATCATGTCCGTGCACAATTCCATCTGCTGCGGCAGCCTGCTGCGTTTCGGCACAGAGGAACAAAAGCAGAAATACCTGGTACCCATGGCCAAAGGCGAATTTATCGCCTCCTTTGCCCTGTCCGAACCTGAAGCCGGATCCGATCCGGCCGGCATGACCACGACTGCGGAAAAAGACGGGGATTTTTACGTATTAAACGGCACCAAGCGCTGGATCACCGGCGGGGCCACCTCGGAGCTGTTTATCGTACTGGCCAAGACCGATCCGGATGCCGGGCACAAGGGAATTTCGGCATTCCTGATCACCCGGGATCTCAAGGGCTTTTCCACCGGCCGTCTTGAAGACAAAATGGGCCAGTGCGCCTCAGACACCACGGACCTGCTTTTCTCGGACTGCCGGGTGCCTGCCGACCGCATGCTGGGCAAAGAGGGCGAAGGATTTATCGTCGCCATGTCCGGCCTTGACGACGGCCGTATCGGCATTGCCGCCCTGTCCCTGGGCCTTGGCCAGGCCGCCCTGGATGAGGCGGTGAACTACAGCAAGCAGCGGGTGCAGTTTGACCGCCCCATTGCCGATAACCAGGGCCTGCGATGGATGATCGCCGACATGGCCACAGACGTTGAAGCCGCCCGACTGCTGGTGCTCAATGCCGCAGCCAAAAAGGACAGAAAGGAAAAATGCAGCAAAGAGGCCTCCATGGCCAAGCTGCATGCCTCGGAAATGGCCAACCGAATCACGGGACAGGCCCTGCAGATCCACGGCGGCTACGGCTACACCAAGGAATTTCCCGTGGAGCGCTTTTACCGGGATGCCCGGGTGCTGACCATTTATGAAGGCACCTCCCAGATTCAGAAAATCGTCATTGCCAATGAAGTGCTGGGAGATAAAAAAAAGCGGCCCAAAAAACAGGATTGAAAAACAAACCCGAAAAATAAACAAAGACAGGCAGTTACCAAAAGGTCGGGGCCTGGCTAATTTGTTTCACCCTGGAAATCCAGCTGTCGGGAGCGGATCACCAGACGGTCGCCCGGGTGGATATTTTGCCTGTAATCCAGGTTGTTCCATATGATCAAAGCCGGGAGAGGGACATTGAACCGTTCGGCAATCGAAGAGAGGTTATCGCCCTGCCGGACCACATAAACCCGATCCTTTTGATCCTTGTCCCAGGCTTTCATCAACGGTTGAAACCGTTTGTCAAAGTCTTTTCCAGAGCCTTGGGGCACATGAATCAGGTGCCGGCCGGCGGCCAGATAATGGCCTCTTAGATGGGGGTTGAGATCCTTAATCGCTTTAAAACTCGTGCCAGCGGCCTGTGCAACAACGGCAATCGGGGTCAGATCAACACACCGGACCGAAACTTTTTCGTATGCCAGGGGCGGATAAAGATCTTCGGGCAAAAAATCAAACCCGTACTGCTCCGGCCGGGTCATGATCTGTTTGGCCGCAAGAATCCGGAACACATACTGCTGGGTTTCCAGGGGCAGATACAAATCATAGAAATTGCTGTTTTCCTGGACCATGATTTCCGCCCGCAGCCCGTGCTCGCCCATATTATAAGCGGCCGCCGCCAGGGTCCAGGATCCGAAAATGTCATAGAGTTCCTTTAAATAAGATAGGGCTGCATCCGTGGATTGGAATATATTTCTGCGTTCATCTTTTTGGGAATCGATCTGCAAGCCGTATTTCTGACCCGTCGACCGGGTAAACTGCCAGAATCCAACAGCGCCTTTGGCCGAACCGGCATGAGGCCGCAACGCGCTTTCAACCACAGCAATGTATTTCAGGTCCCCGGGCATCCCGCTTTCCTTGAGTTTCTGCTCAATCACCGGAAAATACTGGTTTGCCCGCTTAATCCACAGCACCACCTGGGGCCGGTTCCAGAGCGCCAAAAGCATTTCCTTTTCCATGCGTGGTCTTGTATCATGGCTTTCCATGTCTGCTTTTTCGCCGCAGAACGTCAGGTTGCCCTCAATGCGCAAGGCATCAAACAGTGACGGGATATCAGAAGCCTCCATGGCCTGGGACCGGCATGGAAAAAACAAACACAAAAAAAGCAAAACCGGTATAATGCCGATTTTGCAAATCTGCGGGAAAAACAGGCATTGATGCTTTATCATCGCCTCTGGTCCATATCCGTGTTTCAGCCAATCTCACGATTGGTTTAATTTTTTTCATCTTATAGGAACGTTATATAAGCATCTGCCGGGCGGGCGGCAATGCAAAAACTGCTTTTGAGATTCAACACGCCTATTGACAAGGATCGGCAAATGATGTCAGATCAGCAAAAAATCGCGGCAAGCATCTCAGGAGCCGGCAGCGACAGGTCACAAAAAAAGGGTTTGCGGCTGAATACATCCGCAAACCCTTGATTTTAATGGTAGGCGCGAGCAGACTTGAACTGCTGACTTCTACCGTGTCGGGGTAGCGCTCTACCAACTGAGCTACGCGCCTTTATTGTTGTTTCAAATATATGAATGACCGAGGCTCTGTCAAGGGAAAAACAACAGGGGAAATGGCTTTAAAAACCATTGTCAAATCCGTTTGGATAAAAATTGTGCTGGTGGCGGCGACAGCGGCGCTGTGCGGCGCCACTGTGGCTGCAGTGGTGGCAGCAACCCGCGATCTGCCGGAAATCCGGGGTTTGGAAGATTTTTCTCCGTCCGCGGTTTCGCGCATCTACTCAGCCGACCAGGTGCTGCTCGCCGAGGTCTATGTCCGGAAACGTTCGCCCGTGGCCCTGGAAAAAGTGCCAGATTCACTGCAAACAGCCCTTTTAACCACCGAAGACCGCCAGTTCCGGGATCATAGCGGTCTGGACCTCAAGGGCATCCTGCGGGCCCTGATCCATGACATCAAAACCGGTTCCCTGGCCCAGGGCGCCAGCACCATCACCCAGCAGCTGGCCAAAACCCTTTTTTTAACCCCGAAAAAATCCATAGAGCGAAAACTCAAGGAAGCCTTCCTGGCCCTGCAGCTCGAACGCCGCTACACCAAGGATGAAATCCTGGAGCTGTATCTCAACCAGATCTATTTCGGCAGCGGGGCATACGGGGTGGAAATGGCCGCGCGCACCTATTTTTCCAAGCCCGCATCCGAACTGGACCTGGCCGAATGCGCCATGATCGCCGGACTGCCCAAGGCCCCGTCAACCTATTCCCCCCTGATCAACCCGGATCTGGCCATCCAGCGGCGCAACCTGGTGCTGACCATGATGCACCAGACCGGAAACATCTCAAAAGAGGCGTTTCAAAAAGCGGCTGACACACCCTATCAGCCTCCGGAAAAAACTGATGATGCCGCACTGCGCGCGCCTTATTTTGTGGACTACATCAAAAAGCAGCTCAGAGATACAATCGGTGCGGACATGCTCTACAAGGGCGGGGTCACGGTAAATACCACCCTATCTTATGATCTGCAGCAGGCCGCGGACCAGGCGGTTTCCGCAGGGCTTTCTTCCCTGGCCGGGCGCATTGCCGAAAAAAAAGATGACAAAGACCAGATCCAGGGCGCCCTTGTGGCCATTGATGTACAAACCGGCGCAATCCGGGCCATGACCGGCGGCCGTGACTATCAAAAAACCCAGTTTAACCGTGCGGTTTCCGCCCGCAGACAGCCGGGCTCGGCCTTTAAACCCATCATTTACGCCTGCGCCATAGAAAACGGCTATGACCAGGACAGTCTGCTGCTCGATGCGCCCATGGTATTTTCCGCCCCAAAGGGGCGCCCCGACTGGCAGCCGGAAAATTTTTCCGGCGATTATGCCGGCGAGATCACCCTGAGAAAGGCAGTGACGGCCTCCAAAAACATCCCGGCCGTCCGGGTGCTCCAGGATATCAAACCGGCCGCAGCCATTGCATTTGCCCGAAAAATGGGCATTGAATCCCCGCTTTCACCCTATTTGTCCATGGCCCTGGGCAGCTTTGAACTCAGCCTGCTGGAACTGACATCCGCATACACGGTTTTCCCCAATCAAGGCCGTTTTGTGGAACCCGGCGGAATTGTCCGCATCATCGGTCCTGACAAAAGGATTCTCTGGGAATCAGAACCCCGCAAACACCTGGCCATGTCCCGCACCAGTGCAGCCATCATGACTGATGTGCTAAAGGGTGTCATCCGGGAAGGCTCCGGACGCCGGGCACGGGATCTGGGCCGTGAACTGGCCGGAAAAACCGGCACCACCAACCAATACCGCGACGCCCTGTTTGTGGGCTTTTCTCCGACTCTGACAGCCGGGGTCTGGGTGGGAAGAGACGATTACGCTCCCCTGGGCCCATATGAAACCGGTGCCCGCGCAGCCCTGCCCATATGGAAACAATTCATGGAAAAGGCGATAGAAACCCAGCCCTTGCGGTATTTTGATTTTCCGGATGCGCTTGAACAGGTGCGCATGGATCCGGATACGGGAAAACGGGTGTCCGGAAACCGCGGTGTGCCCGCAAGGCTCAGAAAAAACCCGGACGGCGGCCGATAGCAAGAAAGCAGCCAGACCGGCGGATTGATAAAAACACTTGATTTGCCTTTACGCAACCGCTACACAGGGCCTATGATTCGCAAAGCCACCATCGAAGACATTAAGTCCATTCACAGCCTGCTCCAGTACTACGGCGCAAAGGGGGACCTGCTGGCCCGCCCCTTGAGCCGCCTGTATGACCACCTGCGGGATTTCAACGTGTATGAGGATGAGGAGGCCGGACGAATTGTGGGCTGCTGTGCCCTGCAGTTCTGCTGGGAGGACCTGGCTGAAATCCGCTCCCTGGCCGTGACGGAACCATACATCGGCAAAGATATCGGCACCCGGCTTCTGGAAACCGCCTTTGAAGAAGCGCGGCAATACAAGATCAAAAAACTATTCACCCTCACCTATCGGCCGGATTTTTTCAAAAAATTTGGATTTATCGTCATTGACAAGACAGAACTGCCCATCAAAATATGGGCTGACTGTATCCATTGCGTGAAGTTTCCGGACTGCGACGAAACCGCCATGCTCAAACAGATTGCTTAAGGCCCCTCAGGTATAGATCAGGTTGACCCGCAGTGGCGGATGCTCCCAGATGCCGGGCAGGGGCAGCAGATGCTGGTACTTGACGGTGATCCAGAAAAGCTCGGGTTTGATTTCCCGGAGCTTGCCGTCTTCCGGGGGCAGGGCCGGTGAGGTGTGACCGTAGGTGACCCGGAACAGGAAAATCCCCCCTCTGCCGTTTTGATCCAGCATGTAAAAACGCTTCAGCTCCCGAACCGGCATGTTGTTGCGATCAGCCACATGTTCCATTTCCCCGGGGGTCAGGCGCATGAGCACCATCCGCGACACCCCCTGCTCGCAATAGCGGTACAGGGAGCGCGACTCGCTGCTGGAAACATACACCGTTGAAATAAAGGGCAGGCGCCGCAGATACTGGGCCGCAACGCTGGCCGCCGTTCGCCTTCCCCCGATCATGTCAGGCAGGGCGTGATATTCAAAAAACTTTTTCTGCACGTCCTCGGCGTATTTCTCCCCCTTTTCATAAACGTCCTTGGAGATGTAGCGCAAATACCGGGCCAGATCCTCTGCGGCCTCGGAAATGGGCCAGTCAATGCGCACGTGAAAATGGGAAAGGTAGTAGCGGTGCTTGGTTTTGGCATGGCTGATGTCGCGCTGGATCAACAGGGCATAATCCACCGGCAGGAGTTCTTTTAAGAAATGATAAAAATGCACCGAATCCAGAAATTTCTGGCTCCGGTCAAAATCCGGTCCCAGCGACAGGGTTTTGGACCGCAGAAGGTTTGTCTTGGTGGTTTTGTTGACGTCAAAAAAACGGATATATTTCTTGTACGCTTGGGGGATGGTGTCTTCTACAAATATCACCAGAAATGAATTGTGCAGGCTGAACTCCTCCTTGGGAATCCGGGCCCGGGGCTTGAGTTCCTTTCTTTCAACAAAGGGGTAGGCAGCGTTGTTGTTTTTAAAATTTTCGTAAGATTCTTTCAGGGCATGGGCCATGATGAACTGATCGAGTTCATCGCGAAGCAGCTCATAATAAGACCGCCGGAGCCGGTTTTCAAGGCTGAGTTCCTCCCGGGTGCGCCAATACAAGAATCTGATCTCCTTTTAGAAAACAAATGGAAGTGGAAGGCAAAAAGACAAATGTTACACTAACTGTTTTTTCTAAAATTGTCAAGCAATTATCGTGCCTATTCATCTTTTGCCACCCGGTTCCGGCCGCGTGTCCGCCCCAGGCCAACGGTTTTCGCAAACGATCCAAAAAACCCGGCTGCACCTTTATTCATGAATTTCCGATCCCCCCAGGGCTTCGACGCCCGGCAGGGGTTTTCCTTCCAGCAGGCGCAGAAATGCCCCGCCGCCGGTGGAAATATAGGAAATCCGATCGGTCTGGCCGGTGGAATGGATAGCCACATCCGTGTCCCCGCCGCCCACGATGGATAGGGCATAGGACTCGGCCACGCTGTAAACCATGGAAATGGTGCCCCGGCTGAAGGCGTCGATTTCAAACATGCCCATGGGGCCGTTCCACACAATGGTCTTGGCGTTATACAAAGCCTCGTCAAACAGCCGGGATGTTGCCGGGCCAATATCCAAAGCCATCCAGTTTTCGGGGATTTCCTGGATGGGAACAATCTTGGTCTCCACATTGGGCCCGGGCTCCGGCGCCACAACCGCATCCACGGGCAGGTAGAACTTGACCCCCTCGCGCAGCGCCCGCTGCCGAAGCGCACCCGCAGCCTCCACCAGATCCTCTTCCACTTTTGACCGGCCCACGGCAAACCCCATGCTTTTCAAAAACGAATTGGCCATGGCCCCGCCGATGATAAACTTGTTGACCCGCGGCAGCATGTTTTCCAGGGCCCCGAACTTCGAAGATACCTTGGCCCCGCCGATAATGGCCACAAGCGGACGCCGGGGGTTTTCCATGGCGTCCTTGAAATATTTCAGCTCCTTTAGCAGCAAAAATCCGGCTGCGCTCTGGTCAAAATGGCCCACAATGGCCTCCACGGACGCGTGGGCCCGGTGGCATACGGCAAAGGCGTCATTGATATAGACATCGCCCAGGGCGGCCAGCTGCCGGGCAAACTCCGGATCATTGGCTTCCTCACCGGAATAAAACCGCAAATTTTCCAAAAGTATCACCTGGCCGTCTTCCAGGCCGCTGACCTGTTTTTCCACATTTTCGCCAATGCAGTCTTCGGCCATGAGCACTTCCTGCTCCAGGAGCCGGCCCAGGCGCTTGGCCACAGGCGCCAGGCTCAAAGTATCCACGGCTTTTCCCTTGGGCCGGCCCATGTGGCTCATGATCACCAGGCTGCCCTGATGATCCAGGATATATTGCAGCGTGGGAAGCACCGCCTTTATCCGGCTGTCATCAGTGATGTTTTGATGCTCATCCAGGGGGACATTGAAATCCACCCGCACCAGTACGCGTTTGCCCTGCAGCTCGAGTTCTTTTATGGAATTCATGACGCTTTTGCCTCCTTCCAAAAATTTCAGGACGTTTGACCGCCATGGCCCTTTTTCTGCCGGTGAATGGACTTTTTCCGGGCCCAGCGCTGGAAAAATCCGATCCTGCGGGCCTGCCAGGCCCGATCAATTTTTTCCTCGGCCACCTGAAGGCCGCCGTCTTCTGAAACAGCGGTTTTCAGGCATTCGGTTTTGTGCACGCAGGCCATGCATTCTTCCGGGCTGTGGCGCAGTCCGTCTTCACCAACCGGAAACACCTGCCCGAGGATACCGAAGCACTGCGGCCGATGCGGAGAATCATTCATGGATTTGCCGTAAATCTGGCCAGCTCCTGTTCATACTGCCGGCACATGCTGGCGATGTGGCCGGCGTCGGCAAAACTGTAATACCTGCGGTCGCCGATAATCAAATGCTCGTGAACCGTGATGTTCATGCTCAGGCAGGCAAAAATCAGCCTGCGCGTGATGGACACGTCGGCTTCAGAGGGCTCCGGATCACCCGAGGGATGATTGTGGGCAAAAATCACGGCCGCGGCCCGGTGGTCCAGGGCCCGTTTCACCACTTCCCTGGGATAGACGGCCCCTGCGGTCAGGGTGCCTTCAAACAAAATTTCCGTGGCCTGCACCCGATTTTTGGCATCCAGGAACAATACCTTGAAGCATTCCCGGCCCCTGCCGGCCATGCTCTGATACAAATAATCAAAAAGCACGGATGCGTTGCTGACCGGGTCTGTGTTGCTGACCTTTTTCTCCAGGTAGCGCTCGGCCACAGCCGGTACCAGTTTGATGCCGAATACGTTTTTGGGCCCGATGCCCTCTATTTCGCACAAAGCCTCCACCGGCGCATCCAGGACCCCGGCCAGGGTCTCAAAACGCTTTACTGCGGCTTTGGCGGCATCCTTGCAGTCTTTCTGCGGGGTTGCCAGCGTCAACAGCAGCTCCACCACCTCGTAGTCATGAAACCCACTTAACCCGGCGTCCAGAAATTTTTCCCGCAGGCGCCGGCGGTGACCTTGACCTTTGTGCGAATCGCGCGCCATCTGCCTTTACTTGAGATGAAACGGCAAGGGTTTTCGATAATTTACTCTACGTCTTCGAGTTCCGACTTCAGGCTCCGGGTCATTAACTGGTATACTGCTTCGTCGGGTTTTAACGACTCGTAGAGGACCTGATAGAC
>JAGTVF010000026.1 GCA_018224315.1 Desulfobacterales bacterium
ATTCCGAGTTCTCCAAGAAGCTCCAGGAATTCAAAGGTTTTGTCAAAATGGCCGGGTCCCCGGATATAATCATTGTGGGCCCGGGTGCCTTCAAGGCTGACCTGGTAAAACTCGGGCATCTGCACGACAATCAGTTTTTCAATCCTGGACCGGGGCATGGGATTTCCCAGCACGGCGGTCATAAATCCACGCTGTGCCACCTCCTGGTAAAGCTCATCAAAATGCGGATAAAGCATGGGGTTACCGCCGGTAAAACTCACCTGGCCAAACACATGATGCCGGCCGCAGAAATCATAAAGATTGTCGGCCACCCGGAGGGCGGCCGACCACGGCATATGGGCCCGGTCGCTTCTGTCATAGCAATGGCGGCAGTTTAAATCACAGGCCTGGGTGAGATGCCATTGAAGGGTGAAAGTGGGTGAGATGAAATATTGAGAATCTGCAATCTCTCCTGACGGAAAATCCACAGGCCTGCAAATTCCGGATTCAGGGCCAATCAGCAGCCCTTTTTGCTCGGCGGCCCAAAGCACATCGTCAACCGCACCCACACTCACGCCGCCTTCGGCTGCGGCAGCGCGCGAATCAATGCCTTCTTCCACAAGCTTTAGCGCCAGAAGATCCCGGGCATCTGCGGTCTGAATCCGGATGTTGCGGCCTTTGGGCCCGACCCAGACCAGCACGTGGGCTTTTCCGGCAGCGGGCCAGCAGGACAGATCATAAATAAAAACGTCAAGATTCAGGTAATTAACTTCAATAACTTCAAGCAGGGGATTAACAATGCGGGCGTTCACGGCTTCCGAAAAATCCACACCGCATGCCTGCAGGCGGCTGACAGCTTCTTCGATTGCCGCCAGATCCGGCAAAAAGGGATAATTCCCGCATTGCTCCGGTTGATTTTGCAAATATTGGGAAATACAAGCGCCACGGGCGGCAGTGGCCTGCAGGTTTGGGCACAAAGACAGGCAGGCCGGATACTGTGCACCGGCTATGCTGTCTGATGTTTTTTGGGTGATGGGTATTTTTGTCAATCTATCATCCGGAACAAGGATTCCGGGCCGGAGCAAAGAGGCTGCCGGCCCGGGATTGTGGATCCAATTTCACGGGACTGCAAACAGGTTTTTGCAGATTTCATGCATCCCTGATGATTACTCGCTTTCGTCCAGGCCGCTTTTTTCTGTTTTTTCCTCGACTGCCTCCCGGGCTTTGTCCTGGCCCTGCCCGGCTTTTTCTTCGGCCTGGTTTGCCTTTTCTTCGGCCTGTTGCCGCATCTGCTCAGCCTGTTTTTCATGCTGCTCTGCTTTTTCAGCGCTGCCAGCGCTTCCGGCTTTGCCGCCTCAGCCGGAACCGGCTGACGGCCGTTGATGGTCCTCAGTGCCGCCGGCACCATGTTTGGCGCCTCAGCCGGAGCCGGCATGCGCGCCCGGCAATGAAACACCGCCCATGCTGAGCAGACTGGCCACTCCCAGGCTGGCAAGCAGTTTTTTCAGATCCTTTCGTTCCATTGCAACCTCCCGGAAAATCCGTTTGAAGTTATAGAGAAAAGCCATGGGCCTTTCCCTTTTCATAGAGAAAAGATATACGGTTTTCCGGGTTTGTCAAAAATGGCCGCCAGAAACCAAAAATCAGGGAACTAGACCAGAACCGTCTTTCTTTTTTTGGCTATGGCCTCTGCTTCCTTGGTTCTGTGAAGATGGTAAAACAGAACGTTACCTTGCGTTCAAATAAACACCCGAAATCAGAAAAACCGGAAAAGTTTGATTTTCGGAATCCGATTCGGTTTTGACCAGATGCGCTGCGGTTTGTGCATGAATGCCGGTAAAACCGGCATCTGCCAGGCGGCTGCAAAGGTCTTGGCGGTTAAAGCCAAAGTGAAAAACCCCATGGTTGTCATCATGAAACCGCCCCCCTTCTTCATCCAAATCCGCCAGGGCCACATATCCCCCGGGTTTTAGCACGCCGCAGAACTGCTGTATCAGCGCATCAATATCCGGGATATGATGCAGGGTCATTGAACTGATAACCAGATCAAAACGGCCCGAAAGCCTGTCGCCCTCATCAATATCGGCCTTGCGGGTCTCTATGTTTTTAATGCCGGCCTCCCTGATCTTTTTTTCAAGCACATCCAGCATGGCCGGCGAGCTGTCCACTCCGGTAACAGAGCCCACAAAAGGCTGCAGGGCCAGGGTCAGCAGCCCGGTGCCGCAGCCGAAATCCAACATGTCCATGTCCCGGTTCAGCGGCACCTGTTTTTTCATCGCTTCTGCCACATCCCCGGCCAGCTTTACCCGGCGGGGTTTTTCATCCCAGCGGGCTGCGGCCTGTTCAAAGGATCGTTTCTCCGTTTTTTGATTCATTGTCAAAATCCTGTGCCTCCTTTAGTCCGGTTTGGAACCGGTTTAACGGTATTGTGCCAAATCCATCAATTGAAAACTTTCTGAACAAATGCTAATAATATTTTTCAACCCGGTCAACCCGCATTCATCGACATTTTCCCTGCCGGC
>JAGTVF010000027.1 GCA_018224315.1 Desulfobacterales bacterium
ATTTTGCCGCTGCATTTGAAACCTGCGACGTCATTGTTTCCCCAACAGCCCCCACACCGGCCTTTGGGCTGGGAGAGAAAACCGATGACCCGCTGCAGATGTATCTTTCTGACATTTTCACCCTGTCGGCCAACCTGGCCGGCATTCCCGGCCTTTCGCTTCCGTGCGGGTTTTCCCAAAGCGGGCTGCCCATCGGCCTGCAGATGATGGTCCCGCACTTTGCCGAAGCCCGGCTTTTGCAGGCCGCATACGCCTTTGAGCAGGCCGCCGGGCTCTGCGGTCAGAAACCGGATCTGCCGGCGGCTTGAAAAACAGCGCTTAACACCAGACCCAAACCCCAAAGGGAGAAACTCCTGATGCAGACCAAAAAGGAAGATTTGCGAAAAGCGGTCAAATGGATCGGCCAAGTCAAAAAATACGAACGCCCGGATGCACCCAATCAGGACCTGGTGGAGGAAGCATCCAGAAAATTTGATCTTTCGCCCACCGACACCGAGTTTCTGTATCGTTTTCTGCGGGGCGAAGTCGATGCCCCCGGCCAGTAAACCCGCCCGGGGGATTTTTGGAAATGACAGCCATCCGCATTCTGCCGGAAATTTTGTCCAACCAGATCGCTGCCGGCGAGGTGGTGGAGCGGCCGGCCTCCGTGGTCAAGGAACTGCTGGAAAACGCCATTGACGCCCAAAGCGACCGGATTCGGGTGGAAATCGAGCAGGGCGGGCGATCCCTGATCCGGGTCTCTGACAACGGTTCAGGAATGGACCAGGACAACGCCCTGCTCTCCATTGAGCGCTATGCCACCAGCAAGATCCGGCATGCCGAAGACCTGCATGCCATTTCCAGTCTGGGATTCAGGGGTGAGGCCCTGCCCAGCATTGCCGCGGTCTCCCGCTTTCACATGGTCACCCGCAGCCGGCAGGCCGATGCCGCCACCGAGATCATCGTGGACGGGGGAAAAATCAAGGCGGTCAACCAGACCGGAGCCCCGGCCGGCACGCTGATCAGTGTCAGCCAGCTTTTTTTCAACACCCCGGCCCGACGAAAGTTTTTAAAAACCGTGAACACGGAAATGGGCCATATTTCCGAAACCATTGCCTGCATTGCCGTTTCCCGGCCTGATATCGGATTTCAGCTTTTGCACAACAAAAAGCCGGTCCGGGACTGGCCCAAAACCGCCGAGCCGGCCGAGCGGGTGGCCGATGTGCTGGGAAGCCAGTTTTCACCCCTGCTTTATCCCCTGGAATATAGCAACACCCGCGCCCGGATCTCGGGCTGGGTGGCCGATCCTTCCGCCACCCGCAGTTCCACGGCCCGGATCTACGTGTTTGTCAACGGCCGGTTTATCCGGGACCGGGGCGTTATCTACGCCCTTTGTGAAGGATTCCGGGGACGGCTCATGAAGGGGCGTTTTCCGGTGGCGGTGGTATTTCTGGAGGTGGCGGCAGAAGAAGTGGATGTCAACGTGCACCCGGCCAAGCAGGAAGTGCGGTTTTTGCATCAAAAAGACGTGCTTTCAGCCGTGCGCAGGGCTGTTGAAAACACCTGGCAGCGCCGGCAGCCGCGCCCTGCGGCCCCCATGGAAAAAGCGGATCGGCCGTGGGAGCAAACCAGCTTGTTTGAGCCAAAAGCCGTATACCGGCCCGCTCCACAAACGCCCGAATCCGTTCCGGCGGCTTTTGCTGAACCCCAAACCCGGGATCAGGCCCCGGTTTCTTCCAAAGCCCCGGCCGGCGCTGCTCCCGAGGCCGCCCCGGTGCCGCATGAATCCGGTTGTTTTGCAGATGCGGCCATCATCGGCCAGTTTCGCAACACCTATATTGTCTGCGAAAGACCCGATGAACTGCTGCTGGTGGACCAGCACGCCGCCCATGAGCGGATCTTATACGAAAAACTGGCCGCTGCGGGCAAAAACCAGGCAAAACCCCCGGCCCAGCGCCTTCTGATGCCTGAAACCGTGGAGCTCACCTACCGGCAGGCCCCGGTCATCGAGCAGCTTCTTGGAGAATTTAACGCCATGGGCTTTGAAATCGAACCTTTCGGGGACCGGACCTTTGTGGTCCAGGCCGTACCGGAAATGCTCGGGGGCGAGGGCATCGGCCGGCTCGTGGCCGACATGGCCGAAGCTGCGGAAACCACGGGCGCGGCCCCGGCGCTTTCCCGGCTCAAAGACAAATGCATCATTGTCATGGCCTGCCACGGCGCCATCCGGGCCAACCAGAGACTTGAGCCCGAGCAGATGGCCGCCCTGCTCAAAGATCTCGACGCCTGCCAAAACCCCTTTCACTGCCCCCACGGCCGGCCCACGGTGATCCGGTGGCCGGTTGCGCACCTGGAAAAGCGGTTTCACCGGATCTTATAAAAATCCATCATTTGTCAGAAAGGAAGTCCAGGGTCGGCGCCGGTGTTTTCGCTCCTGGACTTCCTTGGAAGGGTTCTTGTCGGGCCAGCCCACGGGACCGGGCATGAAAACAACGCTTTTTAAGACTTGGATGTGTTCCTTCCGACTCCCTTGGTGTGAAACTTTGCACACAGTCGGCCATGATGCCGGCCCGGGGGTGGTTTGCGAGTCGCATTGAGCGCGC
>JAGTVF010000028.1 GCA_018224315.1 Desulfobacterales bacterium
ATCTCATCGCGCAGCTCCGGCTCCACGTGGCGCCGGCGCCAGCGGTTTCGAAGGGCAATGGCCACCGATTTTTTGGCATTGTCCTGGCCAATGATGTAACGGTCGAGTTCGGAAACAATCTGTTGGGGCTTTAAGTCCGTCATAAGGCGGTATTTTCCTGTATTTCTTCAATCACAAACACGTGATTGGTGTACACGCAAAGGCCGGCGGCAATCTCCATGGCCTGGCGCGCGATTTGGCCGGCGGTCAGTTCCAGGGCCGGGGCGTGCTGCATGAGCGCGGCGGCCGCGGCATGGGCGGCCACGCCGCCGGAGCCGATGGCGATCACGCCTTCATCCGGCTCGATCACATCGCCGTTTCCGGAAATCAAAAACATTTGCGCTGCGTCCACGGCAATCATCATGGCCTCCAGGCGGCGCAGATACTTGTCGGTCCGCCACTCCCGGGCCAGTTCCACGGCCGCCCGGGTCAGGTTGCCGTTGTAGCGTTCCAGCTTGCCCTCGAGTTTTTCAGACAAATGCATGGCATCGGCCGTGGCCCCGGCAAACCCGGCAATGATGCGTTCATTGTAAATCCGGCGCACTTTTTTGGCCTGGTGCTTGATCACCGAACTGTTTAAGGTCACCTGGCCGTCTCCGGCCACGGCTGCACAGCCGTTGTACCGGACCGCCAGTATGGTGGTGCCGTGCGGATTTTCAGACATAAGAATCCAGCCTTGTTTTATTTTCTGGGATGGGCGCTGTCATATGCGGCCATCAGCCGGTCAATGCTCACATGCGTGTATTTCTGGGTTGTGGACAACTGCCTGTGCCCCAAAAGCTCCTGGACCATGCGCAGATCCAGCCCTGCATCCAGCAGGTGGGTGGCAAACGTGTGGCGCAGATCATGCGGGGACACCGGCATGGTCAGCCCGGCGGCCCGGGCGGCCTGATCCAGCATGCGCGCCACAGAGCGCTGGGTGAGCCGTCCGCCGTTTTTATTCAAAAACAAGGGCCCCTTCCAGATATCCGGGGTTTTTGCGCTGTTGCCGTACAACGCCTGCCGGTAGTCGCGCATGGCGGCTGCGGCCTTTTGCCCCATGGGCACAATACGCTCCACTGATCCTTTTCCCATCACCCGGACGGTGCGATTGGCAAAATCCACGTTTTCCACGTCAAGGCCTGTCAGCTCCGATACCCGGATACCGGTTGAATAAAGGGTTTCGAGTATGGCGCGGTTGCGTTTGCCGGCCACGCTGTCATCGGCAATGGAATCAATGAGCCGGAAAACATCATCCACGGTCAGGTAACTGGGCACCGGTTTGTCCTGCTTGGGCGTAATCACCAGGGTTGCCGGATTCTGAGAAATCACGTGGTGCTTTTCCAGGTAATTGAAAAAAGAGCGGATGGCCGACAGCTTGCGGGCAATGGAGGTCTTTTTGATCTGCTGGCGGTGGAGCTGCCCGAGATAACTGCGGATCACAAGGGCGCTGATCTCTTCAATGTCTGCACTTCCGCCGCTGTTTTTCTCTTTGTCCTGCCCCTTTTTTCCACGGGTCCCCTGGGTGGATTGCCAGTTGGTGAAATAGGCCAGAAAATCCTTCAGATCCCGGGCATAGGCCCTGCAGGTGTGATCTGAGCAGCCTTTTTCCGCGGCCAGGTAATCCACAAAAGAATCCAGCAGTTGGGTTACGGCAATGGTGCTCATTCCATTGAAATCATGGCTTGAAGTTCCTGCCAGTTTCCCACTTCAGCAAAATCATGGGCCTTTCTGTTCCAGGGCTGCCTGAAAACAATGGGTTTAATGCCGGCTTCGGCCAGCAGAAAACACGTTTCCAGCCGGTCTTCCACAAAATGGGTGACATTGCGCTCTGCCAGCACCTCCCGCTTGTCCTCAAAAGAGCCTGTGGCCACCACCTCGATGCATTCGGGCCCGGTTTCCAAAACATCGCAAAGCCAGGCGCTGATATGTTCGGCCTCCGGCCGGGCGGTGACAAACAAAGTGGGCGAACAGATGCGGTTTAACCGCCGGAGCACGTCAGGTGCGCCGTCAATGGGGCTCAGCGGGTGATCATACCGGCCTTCCAGAATCCGGAGAATGATTTCCCACATCACGCCGTGCTCCACAGCTGCGGCCTCCACCAGGTCATAGTCGGTGATATCTTCGTAGCGGATATGGCGAATGCCAAACTCTGTGTCGGCAATGGCCAGAAACAAAGACATGGTATCGGCCACCACCCCGTCGATATCAAAGGCCAGGCCTTTTGGATCAATTTTCATGCCGGTTTTCCGATTCAGGCAGCCCTCCGGGTCTTCTTCTTTAACCGGCTGATGCGCTTTCGGAAAATATCGGCCATTTTCCGGTCTTCATTTTCCAGAAATTCCTGGCGCTTTTTCTTGAGTTCCCGGATTTTTTCCTTGATCTGGCGAACCGATACATCCGACTTCTTTTTTCTGCCGGCATCCTCAATGCCCCTGGCTTTTTTGATCACCGCGATCAATTCGGCCTTGTTCATGCCCGAAGCACCGGTGACATCCGGCAGTTCCCGGGCAATGTCGCGCAGTTCCGGGGCAGTGTGTTTCTCAAGGGGTTTTTCTTTTGCCTGTTTTTCCTTTTTCGCCATTTTTAATCCTCATTTCAATGGTTTACAGGTTGTTTAAAAAATACAAAGCGGAGGTTGGAAAAAAGCCCCCGCAGTCTATCAACTCTAAACTATATTATATAAAACCAATTGGATTGGAATGTCAATGCATATTTAATGGGTTATGCGCGCCATCACCTGTTTCATGTCCTCCCAGACGGCCCTTTTGGCCTGTGGGTGCACCAGCAGGTAGGCCGGCTCGTGGGTGGGCATGACCGGGATGCCGTCATAATCATGGAAGTGGCCGCGCAGGCGCGAGATGGGCTCATCCGTGCCCAGCAGGCTCCGGGCGGCAAAACCGCCAAGGGCGCAGATGATTTTGGGGGATACGGCCCGGATCTGACGCTTGAGCCAAATGCGGCAGGCCCGGGCCTCGAACCGGTCCGGAAGCTGATCTTCCGGGGGCCGGCACTTGACCGCATGGCAGATGTAGACGCTTTGGCGGCTCCGGCCCATGGCCTCGATGATACGGGTGAGCAGGTCCCCGGCCTCGCCGCTGTAGGGTGTTGCGGAGTCTGAATCAGCCGGTTCGGGAAAGGGGCCGATAAACATGATGTCTGCACCGGCTGTGCCCTGCCCGCATA
>JAGTVF010000029.1 GCA_018224315.1 Desulfobacterales bacterium
CCAATGGACATCGAATTTGCGGCCCAGTGCGGATACGCCATCAAACTGCTGGCCATCACCAAGTTTGACGGCCAAAGCGTCGAGGCCCGGGTGCATCCCACCATGATTCCCCTTAAGGATATGCTTTCCAATGTCAGCGGCACCATGAACGCGGTGACTGTTTCCGGAGACGCGGTTGGCGACATGATTTTATACGGTCATGGTGCCGGGATGATGCCCACGGCCAGCGCTGTGATCAGCGATGTGGTCGATATTGCCCGCAGCCTTCTGGCCGGCGGGGCCATGCGGGTGCCCGCACTTTCCTTCCGGATGGAGCAAATCCGAAAAATAGCCGTCAAGCCCATGGATGAAATCTGCACCCATTATTATTTCCGGTTTTCAGCCATGGACCAGCCGGGCGTGCTGGCCAAAATCGCGGGCATCCTCGGTGAACACGACATTTCTATCAAGTCCGTGCGCCAGACCGAGCGCAAACTAAACGGTGCGGTGCCCGTATACATCCTGACCCACCTGGCCCGGGAGGCGCAGGTCAAAAAAGCCCTGGACAAAATCGCCGGCCTGGAAGTCATTCCCCAGCCGCCGGTTCTCATCCGCATGGAAGCGCCCGAGGAAGAAAAAGCCCAAACGCAATCGTGAAGGATAATAGATTCATGCAGCACATGCTCTGTTCTGACCTGGAAGGGGTTTTTGTGCCGGAGATCTGGATCAATGTGGCGGAAAAAACCGGCATTGACGAACTCCGGCTTACCACCCGGGATATTTCCGACTATAACGTGTTAATGGACAAGCGTCTTTCCATTCTCGACGCCCACGGCCTGACCTTAAACGACATCCAGGCCGTGATCGCCGATATTGATCCCCTGCCCGGGGCCCTGGAGTTTCTGGATGCAATCCGGGCCGAGCACCAGATCATCATTGTATCAGATACGTTTCTGGAATTTGCCGGCCCCCTGATGGAAAAGCTTAAGCGCCCTACCCTGTTTTGCAACTGCCTGCAGGTCGCTGACACCGGCCGGATCACCGGCTATGAACTGCGCCAGGAAAACGGGAAGAAAAAGACCACCCGGGCTCTGCAGGACCTCAATTACCGGGTCATTGCATTTGGTGATTCTTACAATGATATCAGCATGCTGCAAACCGCGGACCACGCCTTTTTGTTCCGCCCCCCGGAAAACGTGGTCCAGGAGTTTCCGCAAATTGCCGTGGCATACGAATACGATGAACTCGCAGTTCTGATCCGGCAGGCGGTTTCCTCCTGCCATTATTAGATCATTATTAGAAAACCCGGCACCGGCCAGGATGCTTTATTTTCAGACAGACGGACAAGGCCTTTTGTTCAAGGTGCACATCCAGCCACGGGCCGCAGCCAACCAGATCGCGGGGGTTCGTGAGGATGCGGTGAAAATCCGCCTGACGGCCCCGCCCGTGGACGGAGAGGCCAACCGCGCGTGTATCAAATTTCTGGCAAAACAGCTAAATGTTGCCAAATCGGATATAGAAATCATTTCCGGGACAAGCAGCCGTTTCAAAAAAATCCGGGTGCGCCTGACAGATGACAAAACCCGCGCCAAAAGGGCCAATGAGATCCAGAAAAAGATTTGCGCCCTGGTTGGCAAAAAAGATGCTTGACAACCGTGTTGCAAATCGCTATAAGTATTAATTCAACATTGCGGGGTGGAGCAGTCTGGTAGCTCGTCGGGCTCATAACCCGAAGGTCAGAGGTTCGAATCCTCTCCCCGCTACCAATTCAAAAAATGACAAAAGGGGTTGCCGCGGCAACCCCTTTTTTGTTTTTGCATCCGGATTTTTTTCAAACACCGATCAAAACCGCCAGTTGACCAGAACCATCCCCGGTGCCACGGCATCCGGAAACTCGCTGAACCATCTGTTTTGCCGGATTACATTGACAATCCCGACCTGCAGGCCGGCTTCGGCGGTTTCGGCAAAATTCACCAGCCCGAGCTGAACCCCTGTAAACCGGCGGGCATAGTTGACCCATCCGGTCTGCACACCCTTTAAGCGATTGTCCGTATAGTTGATAAATCCGCTTTGCCAGCCCAGAAAATCATTTTGGGTATAATTCACCGCTGCCCAGTGAACCCCCTTGTAACTGTCTGCATAATTTAACAGCAGGCCCCAGCTGAAACCGGCGCTCTGCCCGGTGCTGCCGTTGACAACACCCAAAGACAGTGCCTTCTGCGGATTTTCTCCCCACAGGCTCAGGGTGAGTCCCTCGATCATGGTATTTCTGTCGTGAACCGCAATATCCGGGGTTACACTGGCCTGAAAAGGCTGGCTCTGCGCCAAACCCGCCGAAGAGATCATCAGTGAAAACAACACAGCAGCAATAAACGAAAAACAACCAACGATTTGTCTGCTCATTATTCTGTCCTCCTTTTTATTTGCAATGTAAGGTTGTTCAACCAGGGGCGTCAATCTATTAAATTAACAAAAATCCCTGTTTCTGCAAATCGCTCTCATAAACCCCATCTGCATGAATATCTGGCCTGAAATCCCTAATGCCGGGCGACATTGCCATTATCTGCCGCCGGCCAGCCATATCCCACTGTTTCCAGCATCAGAGACGGAAGCACTTGTTTCTAATTAAATTTTGCCTTTTTGAACACAATGATATATAATTATTGATTTATCAACAATTCACCGACAAAATGCATTGTTAAAGTCGTCTATCAGCAAAAAAGGATTACAAGTGAATGAAACAAATCATGGTGGTGGACAACCATCCGGTTATCCGGCAGTTTATGACCAATCTGCTCGGCCGAAAAGGCCATGAGGTCATTGCTGCCGCAGACGGGCTGGCAGCAATCCAGATGCTGGAAAAACACCGGCCGGATATTTTCTTTATTGACCTGATCATGCCCAACATCAGCGGGGACAAGCTATGTCTGCTGATCCGCCGGAACCCGGATCATGCACAGGGTTTTATCGTGATGCTTTCGGCCGTTGCCATGGAGCAGCAAGTGCTTCCGGAAACTCTCTATGCAGACACAATTCTTGCCAAGGGACCTTTTGACCGGCTGGCCGCCAATGTGGAATTTATCCTGGATCAGATCGAAACCGACGGGGGCCGGCAACTCAGGGGCCAGATCATGGGCCGGAATGAATTGTTTGAACGCCAGATCAGCAAGGAGCTGCTGGCATCCAAGCAGCATTCCGAAACCACCCTGCAGCACATGTCCGAGGGATTGCTGGAGTTGGTTGGCGAAGGCAAAATCGTCTATGCCAACCCGGCGGCTGTC
>JAGTVF010000030.1 GCA_018224315.1 Desulfobacterales bacterium
ATTCTGGCCGGATCATCATAGATGCCGCAGGGAATCTCGCAGTGGGCGTAAACAAAAGACAGGGATCCAAGCACAAACACAACAGCACAGCAGATGATCTGAAACGATTTTTTCATTGCCTTCCTCCTTGAGACGGGTGTTTGAAAAATTAAGATTTGCAGGCCATATTTTGCCTGTGGTCATAAACATGTACATGGCGGACTGATTTTTCAAACCCGGAAACCATTCTTTTGACCGACAAACAGGAGTGCCCATGACAGAGAAAATCATTTCCCTGCCCGAGCTTGCGGAAAAACGACTGGTGTTCCGCAGCCGGCAGCACGCCGGAGAGGTGCTGGCGCAAATGCTTCAAAAAGAGGCATGGTTTGATGCCATCGTGCTGGCCATTCCTGCCGGCGGCGTGCCCGTGGGCCAGGTGGTGGCGCAGCAACTGGGGGCCGCCTTTGACGTGGCCGTGGTCAGCAAAATCACCCTGCCCTGGAACACCGAGGCCGGCTACGGGGCCATTGCCTTTGACGGCAGCATGCGGCTCAATGAAATGCTGCTGGCCCGGCTGAACCTGACAAATCAGCAGATGAAAGAAGGAATTGCTGAAACAAAGGAAAAGGTCAGCCGCCGGAGCCGCACACTTCGGGGGAAGCGGCCTTTTCCGGATCTTTCAGATCGGAGCGCAATCCTTGTCGACGACGGGCTGGCCTCGGGATTTACCATGTTTTGCGCCATTGATGCGGTGAAAAACGCCGGCGCCCGGCAGGTGGTGGTGGCCGTGCCAACGGCCCACCGCCAGGCCGCAGAGGCGGCCGCCGAAAAGGTGGACCGGCTTTATTGCGCCAATATCCGCTCCGGCAGATCCTTTGCCGTTGCCGAAGCCTACGAAAACTGGACCGATGTGTCCGAACAGAAGCTCATGGAGCTGATGAACAATCCTGTGGATCGGGTGTAGTTCCCATACCCGTTTTTCATGCATGCCAAATCAATTCAGGCTGCGCAGAAAATCCAGCACATCCGAGGCCAGCCGCTGCGGGGCCTCAATGGCGGTCATATGCCCGATGCCCTCATATTCCAAAAGCTGCGCACCGGGGATTTCTTTTGCCATCAGCCGACTGGATTCCACGAACAAATCATCCTTTTGCGCACCAACAATGAGCACCGGACAGGATATCCGCCGGAGGCCTTCAACCCTGGAATCCGGATCCTTGTAGAAACTTCGCACAAAATCCGCGATCACAAACCGGTTGTTTCGCTTTGCCATGGAAAGGGCGGTGCCAAGCATTTCATCGGCATTCTCAGATTCCACGATACCCCGGAAAAACGGGCCGGGCTTCTGCTTTAACCTGGCGATCATGGTCTCCCAGTCCAGTTTTTCAAACAATGTGGCAAAATTGTCGTGAAACTGGTCAATGGCCTGCTGGTCGCCGGGCACCGGGGAGGTAAACGAGGCCGTGTTGGTCAGAATCAGGGAAGCAAACCGGGAGCAGTCCTTCATGGCATGGCGCACCCCGGCAAACCCGCCGGTTGAATGGGTCAGCAGGTGAAACCGGTCCATGCCCAAATGATCGGCCATGGCAATGATGTCTTCGCCCACGGTTTGGCAGTCAAACCCCGGGGGATCGCCCTCCACCTCGGTATAGCCGTGACCGCGCAGATCCATTGACACAAACCGGAAATGCCGGGAAATGGCGTCTGCCACACCGGTCAAATCCCAGTAGGCGGTGTTTTCCATGAGCCCGGCCACGGCAATCACCGGCTCGCCGGCTCCTTTATCCTCGTAGTAAATTCGGGCATTGCCCCGGTTGAAATACGGCATGAGCAAAACATCCTTTCCCTGCAGGTTAAAATATTTTTTATACAGGGACAAAACAAAAATTTCAAATCAAAGACAGCCCGGCATTGACAAGGCTTGACTTTGGCTTATCTTGCCGATAATAATATAAATTGTTTTAAAATCGGCCTTGACAAGGAAATGACGGGATAAAGCAGTCGTTTTCTCAAAAAAAACCGCCATGCCCGGTGCGGATATTTGAACAGATCCATGCCGGGCATGATGTTGCACAAGGAGCCGGGATGTATACGGTACTGGAAAAAATGACCCTGATCGACGGGCTGGGAAAATGCCTGCCGGATGCGGTGATGGTGTTTGAAAACAACCAAATTGCTGGGGCCGGTCCCCGGGGGCAGGTCAACATCCCGGATGAGGCGGTGTGCCATGATCTGTCGGGCAAATTTGTCATGCCCGGGCTAATCGATGCCCATATTCACCTGGACATGCACGGCATGGCCGACACCTGCCATGAAAGCCTGGTGGAGGACAAGCTCAGAACCCTGCGGGCCGCCCGGGAGATGGCCAACACACTCAGGTCCGGCATCACCACGGTGAGAAACGCGGGTTCTGCCAACTACATTGACATTGCGGTCAAAAGGGCTGTTGAGGAAGGGCTGATTCCCGGCCCGCGCATCCTGGCATCCGGACGGATCATCTGCATGCTTTCCGCCGGCAGCGAATACTTCAAGGGCCTGTACCGGGAGGCAGACGGCGTGGATGAAAACCGCAGGGCCGCCCGGGAGCAGATCAAGGAAGGGGCGGACGTGCTCAAGGTCATGGCCACGGGCGCCATCATGAACCCGGGCGGCATACCCGGCGCCGCCCAGCTCGATGTTGACGAAATACGGGCTGTGGTCAATGAAGGCCAGAAAGCCGGCAAGCACACCGCCGCCCATGCCCACGGGGCCCAGGGAATCAAAAACGCCGTGCGCGCCGGGGTGCGCACCATCGAGCACGGCACCCTGGCAGATGCAGAAGCCCTGAAAATGATGGCGGACTCCGGGGTTTATCTCATCTCCACCCTGAGTTCCAATTACTGGATGTGCAACAACGATTCCGAAGAAATCTGCCAGCAGATCCCCAGGTTCATGTCTGACAAAGCCAATGATGTGGCCCGTATCCGGCTGGAGAACCTGCACCATGCCATTGCCGCCGGCGTCAGCGTTATCATGGGAACCGATGCGGGCACGCCTTATAACTTTCACGGCAAAAACGCCATGGAACTCATCCAGTACGTGAAAACCGGCCTGATGGATCCCATGGAAGCCATTATTGCCGCCACCAGCCGGGCGGCCGAAGCCCTGGGCCTGGAAAACCAGGTCGGGTCCCTGACACCCGGAAAACTGGCCGACTGCATCGTGGTTAACCAAAACCCCGTAGACGATATCGAGGCCCTGGGCTCCCTGGATCAGATCTTTCGGGTATTCAAGGATGGCAAACCTGTATCCGGAAAGGTCGACACCAGCCAGTGGTCGCCCGACTCGCCCCTGGGGCCGGGATAAACCCTGTTCTGTCCGTTTTTCTTACCCGGGCCGGACTTTCCTGTTTTTTACCTGAAAACAAAAACCAGGCTGCATGCCCCTGTGGTTTGATGGGGAGGGTAGGCTTCATTGCCGCAATCCGGGCAACCCTTTTAAAATATGGAGAATGTGGAGGTTCCGCCATGAAAAAAATCCTGTTTCTCTGCGATGCCAGCGATATTGACGTGGTGGAGCAAAGCTTTGCCCGCCAGGACAAATATGATTTAACCATTGAAACATCGGAAAAAATCCTCCAATTCGGCGTGCAGCCCTACCTGGAGCAGACCATTGAACGGATCCGAAACAACCCGGACCGGGCGGTTTATCACCCTGAAACCAATAGCTTTTTTTATCACGCCTTTCCCCACAGCTTTGCCCCGCATCTGCGAGACAAAATCGAAACAGCGCTTAAAAAGCTGATTCCGGCCCTGGGCATTGACAACAGCTTTTTCAATGTGGAGCTGCGGGCAGACGAAGAAAAACAAAAATTTGCCATCATTGAGGTCAACTGCCGCATTGCCTTCCAGTTTGCCAAGACCATTGAATCGGTAACCGGTACAGATCCCCTGCACATGCTCTGCGACGTGGCAGCGGGCCAAAGGCCCGAGCCAATAAAAACGCGCAGGATGACCCACGGGGCCTGCTACAATTTCGAGCTGCATCTTTTCCATGACGCCCGAATTCTGGAAACCCCAACCCAAAGCGCCTTTGAAGAAATTCGTTTGAAATATCCGGAGGTTCACATCCGCAACCTGATCCATGAAAACGCATATTTGTCAGACTTCAAGCACAACCCGGAAAGCTACCGCTACGCAGTGATAGATGTGCCCGGAGACAGCCACGAGCAAATCATGGAAAAATACCACCACGTGGTCTCCATGCTCGGCTACCGATTCAGCAAGGCCCTGGAAAACGGGGAAGTCAGCGGCATAGTGCACGAAACCCCGCCGCGCAGGATTTAGGACGGCGGCCGGGAAATGGCCTCCCGGCCTGTTCCGCAAGACTGAAAACCCATAAAAAAAACTTGACTTGTGCATTTTCATCCCTAGGGTAAATTGAACAAAATCAATTTAACCAAAGGAGTTTTTTTATGCAGAAAGTTGAAAACGGCAAATTTGTCACCGTTAATTACAAGGGCACTCTGGATAGCGGCGAAGTTTTTG
>JAGTVF010000031.1 GCA_018224315.1 Desulfobacterales bacterium
ATGGGCCAGGAAATCATCAGGATGGCATAAGCAACGGCCACAGGATTAAAGGGATTGCCGCCGATGCCCCCATAAATCTGTTTGCCGATCACCACGCCCACAAAGGTACCGGTAATCACAACCCACCATGGAATCACAGCCGGCAGCAGCATCCCAAAAAGCAGGCCGATCAGGGCTGCGTTTCCGTCCCCGATGGAAACCGGCCTGCGGGTTGCCCTGTTCATGAGGTATTCCCAGGCCATGGCCGATCCCACCGACAGGGTCAAAACCCCAAGGGCGGGCATCCCGTAACGAAGCAAACCGGCTATCACGGCCAGCAGGGTGGCGGCCATGATATGATAGTGCTTGGTGCTTATTCTGCTGCCGTCATGCCAGAACGGGGCATAGGAAACAGTCAGCTTCTTTCGATCAGGCATTCTCTTCCTCCGCTGCTTTCAGGCGTTGCACCGCATGTTTGGCCAGTGCGATAAACTGTAGTATGGGTATCCGGGACTCGCACACATAAGCGCATAAACCGCATTCTATACAGGCAAACAGGCTTGCGTTTTCGGCGGCCTGCTCGTATTCACCGGCATCCATGTACCGGACCAGTTCATTAACCGGAATATTGACCGGACATACCCGCACGCAGCTTCCGCAATTGGTGCAGGGGGTATCGGCAAATTCCGGAATATCGGAGTGATTCTGGACAACAAGGGTATCGGTTTCCGGGGTAATGGGCTGATCCAGGGAAAAAACCGCATGACCGGTCATGGGCCCCCCGAGAACCACCCGGTCCCCGGATTCCACGCTCTGGCGCACCGCCTCCAGAATATCGGAGATATGCGTACCCACCGGGGCTTTGACAAGCTGACGGGTACCGTCTTTTTTGACAACCGTGACCAGTTTGTCCACCGGTAGTTCCCCGGTCTGAAGGGCCGCGCCCATTGCAACAGCCGCCTCTGCCGTAAAAAAGGCCACCTCTGTGCCCTTTTCCTGCTTGGCCGCCAGCGCCATGCGCACCATGTCCCTGCTGCCGGCCGGGTACTGCAAATCCACGGTTTTGATGCCGGCGCCGGACGAATTGGCCACCTGAACCATGTGCGGGTAGATCACAAGCTGTATATTCTGGACGCCGGTGATCTTTCTCAATGCATCAATTCCGCTTTTCACCCCGGCAATGTTGGTTCCGATCACATATTGCTGCGTAACTGCAACCAGATCCTGTTCTGTGCCCATCACCGCAATGGTTTTCACCGGCCGGTCAGGCTGGTTGAAAACGGAGAAATCCGGCCGGCCGGGCAAATCCCTGAAAAATGTTCCGGCCTCGGCAAGCCCGGCAGTTTTAGAGACCTCCTTGAATGCGGTGTCTTTATCCTGATCCCCGGATCCCTCCAAATCAATGGCCACCGCGGTCATCGGCCTTTCCATCATTCCCAGAAAAGGTTCCACTGATGTGATTTTGCCGGCCACTGGACTGATGGTGCAGGGGAAGGCATTGTTTTCAAACAATTGCAGCCGCTGACCCTGCTGCACCGCATCACCGGATTTGAGCAAAACGCCGCTGGTTTTTTCCATGGGCGCATCCATCAAAAGGGTGATCCGCTTTGCAGGCCTGACAGTCATGGGTTCGGCAGGCGCCTCTTCGATAACCTCGTAGGTGAGCCGGGGTGCTGTAATTCCGATAAATGAGCGCTTGATCATGGATCTACCTTTGCTTGCTTGGACTTATTGTCATAAGCCTATCGTTTTTGCCGTGCCCGCTTTGTTTTAGTAGGCATGACAGCCCGTGCAGTCGTTCCTGAGCGGCCCCTGCCCGGCCTGTTCATGGCAGTCGGTGCACTGGTCATGAAAAGCATCCGTGCGCTTGCGGGGTCCGTGACAGTCATTGCAGTTTTCCGCAGTGGGTCCCACACCGAAATCCTGATGGCATCCAATGCACTGCTGGTGGTAGGAATCGCTTAAGCTCGGCATGTAGTCATCGCCGGTTTCCATGTGGCAGGCATCGCAGTTCTGGGGCTGAGATCCGCTGTCGGGATCATACATGTGATGGCAGTCTGTGCACGACAGGCCGTAATACTGGCTGTGGGTCTCGTGATCAAACAGGCCGTCTTCCCCGAAAGCCGGCATTTGCTTGCTTTCTGGCCCATGGCAGGATCCGCAGGAAGCATGCCCCTGGCTTTCATCATAGGCAATCTCGTGATGGCAGGCAAAACACTCCTGTCCGTAATCCTCAGTGTGCTCCATATGCGAAAACAAGACATTTTCACCGGTGCATTCATACATCACGCGCACCGGTTGTTCCGAGGATTTCGACGGCAGTGCGGCATAGACGACAATACCGACAACAAGGCAGACCAGCGCAATGACATAGGCAATTTTGCGTTCATTATTCTCAGACATAACCTGCTGTTTCCTTTCACGGAGCATGCTTTGCAAGTCAAACCCGGCACATCCTGTCACCTGATAAAAAAGGTTCGGCCTTGCCTTATGGATCGCCGAATAAATTCCCTGTTTTCAAGTTACTGCCTCTATTACGTGGCGATCCATTTGTCAAGAATTTTAAATTCCCGACAGCCGGAAAACGCTGCGCACAGCCTGTTGTGGTTAATCGGCCTTGCGCCGCAGAAACGTGGGTACGTCAAGCATGTCCATGTCAAAATAGTCATCCATGCTGTTAACCGCCTTTTTTTTCTGGTTGTCCCGGCCGGCCTGCTTTTCTTCGGCCTTTTGCTGCTTGACCCGATAGAAGGTGGGCTGGTTCAGATTTTTTTCGTATTCCCGGTCTTCGGAGGTATAATCCCGGACCACGCCCCGCTTGACACCTTTTAGCTGGCGAACGGACTTTTTGGGCAGATGCATCTCTGAATCATCCATGCTTCCGATTCCCGTGGCAATAACGGTAATGCGCATCTCCTCTTCCAGGCTGTCATCCATGGCCGTACCCCAGATGATTTCCACGTCATCATCGCCGATTTCATTGTAAATCCGCTCTGAGGCCTCGATGGCCTCCTCCATGGTCAGCTCGGAATTACAGGTGATATTCATGAGCACCCCCTTGGCCCCGGAAATGGAATTGTCCTCCAGAAGCGGATGGGAAATGGCCTTTTCCGCGGCTTCAATGGCCCGGTTATCACCCGTTGAAATCCCGATGCCCATAATGGCCATGCCCGACTTGGACATGATGGTCTTGACATCGGCAAAATCGAGGTTGATCAGTCCGGGATGCATGATCAGATCCGTGATGCCCTTAACCGAATGGTGCAGGATTTCGTCTGCCATCCGGAACATGTCAATAAGGGTGGCGTTTTTCTTGGCCAGGCCCCGCAGCCGGTCGTTGGGTATGGTGATAACGGTGTCGGCCACCTCCTTTAGCTGGGCAATTCCATCTTCTGCCTGCTTGCTGCGCTTTCTGGCCTCGAACTTAAAAGGCTTGGTAACCACGGCCACGGTCAGGGCCCCGAGTTCCTTGCAGATCTCTGCGATCACAGGAGCCGCTCCAGTTCCGGTCCCCCCGCCGAGACCAGCAGCAATAAAAACCATGTGGCTGTCGCTTAAGGCCTCACGCAGCAGATCTGCGGACTCCAGTGCTGCATTGCGGCCCACCGACGGATCAGCCCCGGCGCCGAGACCCTCGGTGAGCGCCTCGCCAAGCTGGATTTTGGTGTTGGCCTTGGCATGGGCCAGCGCCTGGGCATCGGTGTTGGCCACGATGAACTTCACCCCGTTTAGCTGGGAGTCAATCATGTTGTTGACAGCGTTGCCGCCGCCGCCGCCGACGCCGATGACCTTGATTTTTGCCGAATTTTCATTGTCGAGATAGGTAAAATCCATTGTCGACCTCCTGTATTGATCGTCTGTTGTTTGTCAGTATGATTTGGATTCCCGGCGTGCCCGGGGTTCTAAAGCACCTCTTTGAACCACCGTTTCATCCGGTTCATGATCCGGTGGAAAATATTGGTATCCCGGATACGGAATTTTTTCCGTTCCTCGTCCTTGGCCCCGTAAAGCACCAGTCCCACACCTGTTGCATACATGGGATTGTTGACCACATCCACCAGCCCGCTGATGCCATGAGGGGCGCCCAGGCGCACCGGGACCTCAAAAACCGACTCGGCAATTTCACCAATGCCATCGAGAAGCGACGCCCCTCCGGTGAGCACGATGCCCGAAGCGATTTCCTCCTTCATGTCCGCCCGGTGGATTTCCCTGCGGATTAAGGCAAAAATTTCCTCCACCCGGGGTTCCAAGATCTCGGCCAGGATCTGCCGGGGCAGCTTCCGCTCCTGTCGGCCGCCCACATTGGGCAGATCAATGGTTTCGTCGTTTTTAATTTTGTCGGTCACACAGGTACCATGTTCCTTTTTGACGCGCTCGGCTTCGGCCATGGGCACCCGAAGCCCAACGGAAATATCATTGGTCATGTTGTTTCCGCCAAGGGACAGGACAAAGGTATGCCGGATGGTGTTTCCGGAAAAAACAGCCAAATCCGTTGTGCCGCCGCCCAAATCGATTAATCCGGTTCCCACCTCCCGTTCCTCGGGGTTGAGCACGGATTCACACGAGGCAATGGGTTCAAGGATGATATCGCAAACGTCCAGGCCCGCCTGATTGGCGCATTTGACGATGTTCTGGGCCGAGGTCACCGCACCGGTGACAATGTGAATCCGTGCCTCCAGGCGTACACCGGCCATGCCCACGGGATTCTGAATTCCGGCTTCGTTGTCGATGATAAACTCCTGGGGAAGCACGTGAATAACCTCCCTGTCCATGGGAATGGCCACGGCACGGGCTGCCTCGATCACCCGATTGACATCGGCCTGGGTGATTTCGTTTCCCTTGATGGCAATGACCCCGTGGCTGTTAAACCCCGTGATATGACCGCCGGCAATGCCGGCATAAACCGATGAAATCTCGCAGCCCGCCATGAGTTCGGCATCCTGGACAGCCTTTTTGATCGAGTCCACCGTGGAGTCGATATTGACCACCACGCCTTTGCGCAAGCCGATGGAAGGGTGGGTGCCGATACCGATGATATTGACCTTGCCGCCGGAAACCTCGGCCACCACCGCACATATCTTGGTGGTGCCGATGTCCAGGCCCACGACGAGCTCTTCTTGTTCCTTCAATTTTTATGCCTCCTTCTGCCGTATGGTTTGGCTTTGTTGGTCTGCTGCAGGCCTGGCCACAATCCGGTCCGGGTTGCGCAGGTCTATTTTTTCCAAGTCAAGGGGCGGCTCCTTGTTTTCCAGAAAAACAAGCACCTTTTCCAGCCGTCTGAACTTTTGTCCGTAATTGCCGTAACCCAGCCGGATCTGCTTTATCGGCAGCTCCCGGATCTGCAGCACCAGGCCCAGATCCCGGTCCACCCGGATCAGCTCTATGCTCCGGTTGTTAAAAACACTGTGGCCTTTCCGGTCCAGCTCCAATACGGCCATTACTGAGGACACAACCGGCGCCCGGCCGACCTCAAGGCCCTGCCAATCCGCGTAATTGACACCTTTTATGATTGGGAGATCCGAAAACGTTCCTTCGCCGGCCTCCCTGAAAATTTCAGCCTTTGGATTGATCATAAATGTCTTGCCCAGGTCAATGCGTGCCACCGGCTCGTGCTCCCTTATCCGGATGATCATGGATTCCGGAAACTGCCTTTTGACCTCGGCCTCGGCAATCCAGTCCAGGGCCATGAGCCTGCGGCGCGCTGTGCTCAGGTTCACGGAAAAGATATTCACCCCGTTTTCAATGCCGGCGGCCTCCTTTACCCGTTGCTCAGCAAGGCGCCGGGTGCCATGCACCTCGACGGTTTCGGCACGAAAATAATCGCATTGGGTGGCCCAGTCATAACCAAAGACAAAAACCAGGCTCATGGCAATAATGGCAACGGCCCCGCCCAAAACCCGAAAAAGGGTCCAAAGCCAGTTGTGCCCCTTGGGTGCTGAACGCGCCCGGGCCTTTTTGTATCGGTTTTCCCGGATACCCGGCTGAACGGTCTTTTTACCGGCCACGATTTTTTACTCCCCCACAATCCGGATTTCCGGCTCCAGGCACACCCGGAACCGATCCGCAACACATTTTTGAACCCGTCCGATGAGTTCCAGGATATCGGCCGCAGAGGCGTCATTCTCATTTATGATATAATTGGCGTGCACCGCCGATATCCGGGCGCCGCCAACAGCCATCCCTTTGAGCCCGGCCTGGTCAATGAGCCGGCCGGCCGGCATGTCCGCAGACGGATTTTTAAACACACACCCGGCCGAAAATCCTTTTGGCTGGGTTTTCCAGCGACTGTTGAGCATGGCTTCAAATTCAGCCGCCGGATCGCTTCCGGCTGCGGGTGCCAGGGCAAAACGCCCTGAAAGCACAACGCATATCGGCTCAGCATCATCGCCGGCCGGCTGCCATGACAGACCCCGGTATCGGATAAACAACTGATCCCTGTCCAGGGTGCGGACCTGATCGGGCGGTTCAAGGACATCAATGCCCTCCAGAACAGACTCCACAGCCCCCTGACGGGTTCCGGCATTCATTAAAATCGCACCGCCTACGCTGCCCGGAATGCCGGCGGCAAAATGCAGTCCTGTATAATTGTTGTCAATGGCATACCGGCAAAGAGCGCTTAAACGAACTGCGGAACCGGCTTCCACCACTATCTTATCCGGACCTTTGTGACAGATTTGGATTTGATCAAAGCCCCTGCCCGGAGAAATCACCACCCCCCGGATACCGCGATCTTTGACCAGCAGGTTGGTGCCGCCGCCCAGAACCATCCACGGAACCCCCGCCGCCCGGATAACGGTTAGCAGATCCACAAGCTCCACCCGATCCTTCGGCGTCACCAGGGCCTCGGCCGGGCCTCCAACCCGAAAGGAGGTATGCCGGGCCATGGGCGCGTTAAATTGCACCCTTGATCCGAACCGCTCGGTGAGCTTTTTTTTCAGATCCGGGGTCATAAGGTTCATGAAGTCTTCCTATGCGTTTTCTTTGCCGGCCTGAAGCCGGGCGGCCAGGGCTTCGCCCGCCTGCCAGACGTTGCCGGCCCCCAGGGTCAAAACGATATCGCCGGGCTCAAGCATTTTTTCCAGCATTTCAACGGCTTCTTCCAGGCCGGGCGCTGCCCTGGCCCGTTTATGTCCGTGAGCACTGATGGCCTCGCAGAGCAAATTGTGATCCACCCCCTCAATGGGCGCCTCGCCCGCGGCATACACAGGCATCACCAACAGCACGTCTGACTGGTAAAAAGACCTGGCAAATTCGTCAAACAATGCCCGGGTCCGGGTGTATCGGTGAGGCTGGAACACCACCACCAGGCGGCGCTCAGGCCAGCTGGTGCGCACCGCATCCAGGGTGGTTTTAATTTCCGTGGGATGGTGGCCGTAATCGTCGATGATCTTGATGCCGCGGACATCGGCCTTGATCTCCATTCGCCGCTGCACCCCTTCCAGATTTTCCAGGGCCGAACGGATGGTCTCAAATGGTATTTCAAGTTCCCGGCCCACGGCAATGGCGGCCAGGGCGTTGGCAATATTGTGCCGGCCGGGCAGGTTCAGGGCCATGTCGCCCAGGTGACGGCTTTCGTGAAATACTGAAAAGCGGGTTCTGGCCCCGTCAAACACGATGTTGGCCGCCTGGAAATCAGCCTGGGCCGAAAGCCCGTAGGTGATGCAGCGCTTCTTGATCTGCGGCATCAGGTCCTGAACATGCTCGTTGTCCAGACAAAGCACGGCCAGGCCGTAAAACGGAATCCGGTCAATGAACTGGAGAAAAACCTGCTTAATTTGATCCAGATCTTTATAAAAATCAAGATGTTCTAAATCAATATTGGTCACAACCGAAATGGCCGGGGAAAACTTGAGAAACGATCCGTCGCTTTCATCGGCCTCGGCCACGATAAAATCACCCGCTCCCAGCACGGCGTTGCTGCCGATGCTTTTGAGCTTGCCGCCGATGACCACCGTGGGATCCAGTCCGCCGGCACCCAGGACCGCGGCCAGCATGGAGGTGGTGGACGTTTTGCCGTGGGCCCCGGCAACGGCCACGCTGTATTTCAGCCGCATGAGCTCGGCAAGCATTTCTGCCCGCGGAATCACAGGCACGGACGCGGCCATGGCCGCCTGCACCTCGGGATTGTCAGCCCGGATGGCAGAAGAAGTCACCACCACGTCAGCGTCCGCAATATTTTCCGGACCATGGCCCGCCTGCACCTTTCCCCCTAAACGCTGAAGGCGGCGGGTGGTGTCGGATTCGGCAATATCGGATCCGGATACCCGGTAGCCCAGGTTCAGCAGCAGTTCGGCAATACCGCTCATGCCAATGCCGCCGATGCCCACAAAATGAATATGGTATTTTTTTCGATACATCAGTATTCCTGTGTGTTGGATGAATCCAAAACCCGTTTTCGCCCCGCGGCTTCCAGGATTTCATTGATTACGGCCGCAGCCGCCCGGGGCCGGCCCTGGCTTCGGGCGGCAAGGCAGGCCTTTTCAAACCGGCCGCCGGCATTATCGGCACAGTCCTGAAGATATCCGGCCAGCCAGGACGGGGATAAATCGTTTTCAAGAATCATTTCCGCTGCCCCGGCTTTTGCCAGGGCTTCTGCATTATGCACCTGGTGGTTGTCGGCTGCATACGGATAGGGAACCAGCAGGGCCGGCAGGCCCACTGCGGCGATTTCCGCCAGGGTGGCCGCCCCGGCCCGGCACACCGCAAGATCGGCCTGCTCATAAACGGCCGCCATATCCCGGAAAAATGCGGAAACAGCCGAATCCACACCCATGCGCACATAGGCCCGGCGCACGGATTGCTCGTCATGGGGCCCGGTCTGGTGAATCACGAAAAATCGCCCGGGTTCCTTTATCTGCGAAAAGGCTTCAACCACGGCGGCATTGATCCGCCGGGCGCCCTGACTGCCGCCGAGCACGGCCACGGTAAAAGGCTCTTGCCCGCTTTCATGGCCGCACATGCCGCGCTTTTCACCAATCTCCCGGATCTGACGCCGCACCGGATGGCCGGTGAAACGGATTTTACCGGGCCGGCATGAAATCCGGGTATCTTCAAATGAGACCAGCACGCGGCGGGCCAACCGGCTCAGCCATTGATTGGTCATGCCGGCAATGCGATTCTGCTCATGGATCAATCTGGGAACCCGCCACAAAAATGCCGCCAGGATCACAGGGGCGGCCGAATATCCGCCCATTCCCAACACCGCATCCGGGGCAAAGCGGCGCATCAGGCCAAGAGATTTCAAAAACCCCCGGGGCAGCATCATCAGGGACCGGCTTTTTTGCAGCAGGCCCATGCCCTTAAGCCCGCCTGCGGCAATCTGCGCAATCTCAAAGGAGCGGCCGGCCAGCACGGTCTGTTCAATGGGCCTTCCGGTGGTCACAAACATCACCCGCGAGCCCGGAAACATGCGCATGATCTCCTCGGCCACGGCAATTGCCGGAAACAGGTGTCCGCCTGTTCCCGCACCGGCGATCATCAGCCGCAGGGGCCGGCCCAGTGGGCGTTGCTCGCCGGAAAGTCCGGATTGATTGCGTGTGTCCTGATTCATATTTTTTCCGACATACCGATGTTTAACAAAATACCCACGCAAGCCAGCTGAAATACCATGGACGAGCCGCCGTAGCTCATCAGGGGAAGGCTTAGCCCTTTGGTCGGCAACAGGCTCAGGTTGACACCCATGTTCACGATGGCCTGCAGGCTAAGCGAGGCGGTAATACCGAAAGCCAGCAAAGACCCGAAACAATCCTGCGCATGGGCGGCAATCCTCAAACCCCTCCAGAGAATCAGCATGTACAATGCCACCACGAACAAAACCCAGACCAATCCGCCTTCCTCGCCGATCACTGAAAAAATGAAATCCGTATGCGGCGCAGGCAGATAAAACAGCTTCTGATAGCCCTCCCCGAACCCTTTTCCAAAAATACCGCCGGAGCCGAAGGCCATCAGGGAATGAATGATCTGGTAGCCCTCGTCCAGGGGATATTTCCATGGATCCAGAAACGTCATGTACCGCTTGAGCCGGTAGTCCGATGAAATCAGCAGCCAGACAGCCACCGGCATCACCAGGAGCATGGCCGATGCCAAATGCCGGAGCGGAACCCGGCCGGCAAACATGATCATCCAGGCCAGCACCCAGAAAATGGCGATGGTTCCGAAATCCGGCTGCATTAAAATCAGCACCGAAAAAACCCCCAGCACCAGCAGGTGCGGCAGAAACCCGATAGTCGGATCGGCCACCTTTACCTGTTTTTTGGTCAGGGAGTAGGCCATAAACACGATCAATGCCAACCGCGCCAGTTCCGATGGCTGAAACGACACCCCCATTACCCGCAGCCATCTGGTGGCGCCGCCCGCGGAATGCCCCGCGCCGGTAACCAGCACAATTGACAGCAAAATCGTGGCCCCAAGCAGCAGCACATAGCTCAATGGCTTAAAAACACGATACGGCAGCACCATGCAGACCAGCATGGCAGAAAGGCCAAGCATTGCGTTGATCAGCTGCCGGGTGAAAAAATAATATTCACCCGCGTAATAGCGCAGGGCAATTTCACTGCTGGCGCTGTAGACCATGGCAATGCCGATGCCCACCAGCATGATGACCGGAAAGACCAGCATCAGATCCGGGGTTGCGCTGTGTCCGGATTTATTTGTTGTCGGCCTGGCTGCCATTTGCCCTTTTTCCTGTCTGTTTTACGGCCCGCTGGAAATCTTCTCCCCTTTGGGCATAGTTGTCATACAAGTCAAAACTGGCGCACGCCGGCGAAAGCAGAACCGTGTCCCCGGCCTGTGCCAGGTCCGCGGCCGCGGCCACGGCCGTATCCATGGAATCGGCTTTCACGGTCCTAGCAATTTCGCCCAGTTCACGCTCAATGGCATCTGCAGCCTCGCCCAGCAAAACAAGGGACCTGACCCGGTCTTTGACAACAGGGGCCAGACCCGCATATCCCCCGCCCTTGTCCCGGCCGCCAAGAATGAGAACCACCGGGGAGGACACCGCTGCCACGGCCCGGACCACGGCGTCCACGTTGGTGGCCTTGGAATCGTCGTAATAATTTACCCCGTGGAACCGTCCCACATACTGGAGTCTGTGGGGATCGGCAACAAATTCGCGCAGACCGCGCAAGACCCCTTCACAGCTTGCCCCCGCAGCCAGGGCGGCCAGGGCTGCGGCGGCCGCGTTTTCCATGTTGTGCCGGCCCGGAAGGGGCACATCCGTTGCTTGTATGGTCATCTCCCCGTGCTCCGGGGTCTTGACGCGCATCTGCGCATTTTCGATCCAGGCCCCGCAGGCCGCATCTTCCTTTTGATTAAACAGGCATTTCCCGGCGCTGATGTCTTGGGTCAGCTCCATGATCAAATGATCGCAACGGTTTAACACGGCAATGTCGGCCCGGGTCTGCCGGGCAAACAGCTTTGCCTTGGATCGGCCGTAGGCCCGGAGGTTCGGATACCGGTCCAGGTGATCCGCGGTAATGTTTAACAAAACCCCCACCCGGGGATGAAACGTATCGGCAGTATCGAGCTGAAATGAGCTGATTTCCGCCACCACCACATCCGCATCCATGGGCCCGTGGGCATAGGAAATCAACGGCGTGCCGAGATTGCCGCCCACAAAGACTTTCAAACCCGAGGCGTTGAGCATTTCCCCGATCAGGCGCGTCACCGTGGTTTTCCCGTTGGTCCCGGTCACGGCCACAATGGGCGTATCGATAAACCAGGAGGCCAGTTCGATTTCACCGGTAACCGGCACTCCGGCATTTTCCGCACGCACCACGGATGCGAGGGTATGGGGCACACCCGGGCTGAGCACAATAAGATCCGAATGTTCAAAGGCGGCCGGGTCATGCTCGCCCAAAACCACTTCCACCCCGGCCCGGCGCAGACGGGCCGGAATATCGCCCAGGACCGATTCCGGCGAGCGGTCCACGGCTGTCACCTTCGCGCCGCGGGCGTTTAAAAAACCGGCCAGGGCCTGCCCGGTTTTTCCCAGGCCCACCACCGTGATATGCTTGTCTTTGATCGGTTTCACTGCTTGATTTCCACCCGTATATTACCGCAGTTTCAATGTTGAAATGGCCACCAGGGCCAGTATGATGGCCAGGATCCAGAACCGCACGATCACCTTGGGCTCGGCCCACCCCTTGAGCTCGAAATGATGGTGCAAAGGCGCCATGCGGAAAATGCGTTTTCCGCTGGTGACTTTGAAAAACCCCACCTGCAGGATCACCGACACGGCCTCAACGACAAACACCCCGCCCACAATGATCATCAAAATTTCCTGCTTGGTAATAATGGCCACGGTCCCCAGGGCCGCGCCCAAAGGCAGAGAGCCCACATCGCCCATGAAAATCTGGGCCGGATAGGCGTTGAACCACAAAAACCCCAGGCCGGCACCGGCCAGGGCCCCGCAAAAAATCGTAATTTCTCCGCAGCCGGCCACATAATTGATCTGCAGGTATTCGGCGATACGGATGTGGCCGGCCACATAGGCAAACAGCATGTACGTGCCCGCTGCAATAATCACCGGCCCGATGGCCAGGCCGTCGAGGCCGTCTGTGAGATTGACCGCATTGGAGGTGCCCACGATGACAAACACGGCAAACAAAACATAAAACAGTCCCAGATCCGGGGAAATGCCCTTGAAAAACGGAATGGTGATCTGACTGGAAAACCCCGGGTGACTGTAAAGCAGCCAGCCGGCGGCCGCAGCCACGGCGATCTGGAATGAAAATTTCTGCCATGCCCGAAGCCCGCGATTTCTTTTTTGGATCTGCTTGAGATAGTCATCCGTAAAACCAATCAAAAAATAGGCCGTGGTGACCATGAGCACCACCCAGATATAATCATTTCGCCAGTCCACCCACAGCAGGGTGGAAAGCAGGGCCGCCGGCAGCACCAGCACCCCGCCCATGGTGGGGGTACCGGCCTTGTCCTGGTGAGAGGCCGGGCCGAGCCGGCGGATGTACTGGCCGATCTGTTTTTCCTGCAGCAGCCGGATCATCCAGGGGCCGAACACAAAGCAGATTAAAAACGCTGTCAAACCGGCATAGATGGTTCGAAACGTGATGTAGCGAAACACGTTAAATGCCGAAATCTCGGTCTGAAGCGCATAGAACAAATGATAAAGCATTGCTTCTACTCCCCTGAATCCGGTCCGGACGCCGGCTGCCGTGTAAGGTCACAGACGATTTCATCCATGCCGGTGCTCCGGGAGCCTTTGATCAGCACCCAGTCGCCTTCATTGAGTTCCCGGGCCAGATCCCGGACAATGTCGTGTTTGGTGCCCACGAAAATATCCCCGCCTTTCATCCCTCCCTGCCGGGCCCCGTGTGCCACCCGGGCGGCAAAATCACCTGAAAGATAAAGCCGGCTGATCCCGGCATCGGCCGCCATACGGCCGATTTCTTCATGATGCCGGGCTGCGTCGTCACCCAGTTCCAGCATATCCCCGGCCACCAGAATGGCCTGCCTGCCGGTACAAAGCGCTTCAAGCGACCGGATGGCGTTTTCCATGGACCCCGGGTTGGCGTTATAGGTATCGTCAATGATATTGGCTCCGGCCGGGGTGCGGTGCACGACCATTCTTCCGGCAACCGGCCTGAATTCGGCCAGGCCCGCTGCAATCTGTTCGGCGTCAATGCCCAAAACCCAGCCCGCGGCAGCCGCGGCCAGGGCATTTTTCACCATAAACCGCCAGGGCACCGGCAGCTTGGCCCAAACCCGTTGCTCCGGAAATATGAGCTCAAACGTCACAGCATCATCGGAGACCGCCACCTGTCCGGCCCTGACCCCGGCAAAATCGGTGCAGCCGAAAAAAACCACCCGTGTCTGTGCCCGGGATGCCAGCCATGCGCCATAGGCATCGTCGCTGTTTAGCACGGCAGTGCCCGTGGATCGGATATGAACGAGCAATTCCGCCTTGGCCGCGGCCACGCCTTCCACGCTGCCCAGCCCTTCCAGGTGGGCCGGTGCAATATTGGTGATCACTCCCACGTCCGGCCGGCAAATTGCGGCCAGCCGGTCGATTTCTCCGGGATGATTCATGCCCAGTTCCAGGACGGCCGCCTGATGCTCTTTTTCGAGCCTGAGCAGGGTCAGGGGCATTCCGATTTCATTGTTGAGATTGCCGGCCGTGGAAAGCACGTTGTATTTCCTTGCCAGCACCGCGGCGATCAATTCCTTTGTGGAAGTCTTTCCGTTGGACCCGGTAACCGCAACCACGGATATCTGAGCCCGTTGCCGCTGGTATGCGGCCATGTCCCCGAGCGCCCGGACGGTATCGTCCACGGCAACACAGGCCACCCCCCGGCTTTGCCAATCCGCAACAGGCAGGTTTTCCAGCCG
>JAGTVF010000032.1 GCA_018224315.1 Desulfobacterales bacterium
ATACCGGTTTTTCAACCCCAAAAAATCCATTGCCCGCAAATATCCCTGGGCCCGGCAGTTTTTCCTGGGCTATACCCAGACCTCTTTCTGGGATCTGGACTCGGCCTCCCAGCCGTTTAAGGATACCAGCTACAAGCCAGAAATTTTCTTTTTTTCCCCCAATCTGCTCGGAGACCAAAACGGCATTTCCCGCCTCTTTGTCCAGACCGGGCTCCAGCACGAATCCAACGGCCGCGGCGGGCTTGAGTCGCGCAGCACCAATTACGCCTATATCCGCCCGGTTTTTATATGGTTTCATGAAGAAACCGAACTGGGTGTCCAGGTGGCGCCGAAGATGTGGGTTTACGCCGGAAACCATGATGACACCAACAGGGACCTGTATCGGTACCGGGGCTATTTTGACCTTGAAATCAAGGCCGGCCGCGCAGAAGGCCTGGTGCTGGGCTCGCATTTCAGGTGGGCGGAAGAAGGGGCGTCCGTGCAGCTTGATGCCACATACCCGCTTCACCGCCTTTTGCCCGTGGATATTGATGTTTACCTCCAGGCCCAGTACGTCAACGCCCTGGCCGAAAGCCTGCTGGACTACCGGCAGCGGACACGGGCCGTGCGCATCGGCATCTCCATTGTCCGGTAGACCAGGGGGTTTGCATTATTTGTGTTTGGCGGTTACAATGATATCCATATGTGCCGGGTCGATGCACATGCACACGTAAAAAATCTGATTGTAAAAAACCTGAACATAGACGGCACCGTAAAGTTCAAAAACAGAAAGAGAGTATAGAGATTATATGGAAAGACTTGACGCGATTTTCTCCCCCAAATCCGTTGCCGTGCTCGGCGCCTCGTCGACTCCCGGCAAAGTGGGCCATGACATTTTTGCCAATATCTTAAGGGGTGAATATACGGGCACCCTCTATCCGGTCAACCCCAAAGCCCGCTCCATTCTTTGTGTGCGGTGCTACGAATCCATCACGGAAATCCCCGACCCGGTGGACATGGCCATGATCATCCTGCCGCCAAAGCTGGCCCTTCAGGCCGTGCGCGATTGTGTGGAAAAGGGCGTCAGGGGCATTGTCATTGTCTCGGCCGGGTTTAAGGAAGTCGGGGGCGAAGGCGCGCAGATCGAAACCGAAATCGCCGATGTCTGCCGGCAGGCCGATATCCCCCTGGTGGGCCCCAACTGTCTGGGGGTCATCAATCCCCACCCGGATGTGCGGTTAAACGCCAGTTTTTCCACCCATCTGCCCGAATACGGCAACATCTCGTTTATCTCCCAGAGCGGGGCGCTTTGCACGGCCGTGCTCGACTTTGCCATGTCCCGGGGGTACGGATTTTCCAAATTTATTTCCATCGGCAACAAGGCGGACGTGGATGAATTCGACCTGCTGCAGTACTATCACAAGGACCCGGAAACCCGGGTGATGATGGTCTACATGGAAGAGCTGCGCATGCGGGAAAATTTCGTGGACAAGCTCAAGCACATCACCTCGGACCACCGTCCCACGCCGATTCTGGTGATCAAATCCGGCAAAACCGCCTCGGGCGCAAAAGCGGCTTCCTCGCACACGGGCTCACTGGCCGGATCAGAAGCGGTGTACAACGCCATTTTTGATGAAGCCGGCATCATGCGCGTGGACACGGTGGACGAACTGTTTGACTACGCGGGCGTTTTTTCCGCAAACCGGCTGCCAGCGGGAAACCGCACCGCCATTATCACCAACGCCGGCGGCCCCGGCATCATTGCCACGGACATGACCGAGGTTTCCGGCCTGAAGCTGGCGCAATTCTCTGATGAAACCGATGCGGCCCTGCGCGAGCACCTGCCGCCCACGGCCAATTTCAGCAACCCCGTGGACGTGATCGGCGACGCGCCGAGCAAACGCTACGAGCACGCCCTGGATGCGGTGATCAAAGACGACGGCGTGGACTGCGTGCTCATGATTTTAACCCCCCAGTCCATGACCGACGCCATCGGAACGGCCAGGGTCATTGTCAAAACCTATAACAACACGGACAAGCCCATTATCTGCTGCTTTATGGGGGTGGTGGACGTATCTGCCGGCGTGCAGTATCTCCAGGAGCACCACGTGCCGGTCTATTCCTTTCCGGAAAACGCGGCCCGGGCCATGGGCAGGCTCTATGAGGCCACCCGCTGGCTGACACGAACCATTCTGCCCCAGTATGACCTGACCTTTGACCGGGACCGGGCCAAACAGATCGTGGACGAATGCCTGAAAAGCGGTAAAACCGTGCTGGGCGAACATGACGGCGCCCGCCTGCTGCAGTGCTACGGGTTTCCCACCCTGCCCGTTGAAGTTGTCGGCTCAGAGGCGGAAGCCGGCCGGGCAGCCGAAAAAATGGGCTGCCCCGTGGTCATGAAGGTGGTCTCCCCCCAGATTTTGCACAAAATGGACGCCAAGGCCGTGGTGTTAAACATTGAAACCAAACAGGAAGCCCAGCAGGCATATACCGATATCATCAGCAACGCCAAAGCCTACAACCCGGATGCACAAATCCAGGGGGTGATGGTGACCAAAATGGCGCCCAAAGGCGAAGAAGTCATCCTCGGGGTCAACCGGCATCCGGGATTTGGTCATCTGCTGATGTTCGGGTTCGGCGGCATCTACGTGGAACTGTTTAAAAACGTTTCCTTCCGGCTGGCGCCCATCGGCCGCAATAACGCCCGCCGGATGATCCGAAGCGTGAAGGGATACCAGATCCTCACCGGCTACCGGGGCAAGCCAAAGGCCGACATCGAAACCATTGAAAAGCTGCTGGTGGGTCTGTCCGGTCTGGTCACGGACTGCCCGCAGATAAAGGAACTGGATATCAACCCCCTGCTCGTGCACGAAGAGGGCAAGGGGGCAACAGTGGCCGATATTATCATCACCCTGGAAGAGGAATGATCCATTGGTCACTCGCATCTTTCACACCGTACCGGGCAGGCTGAAAGGCTCTGGCCCGGGCGGGACTGGTCCCGGTAGACGGTCACACCCTTGACCTGCATGGCCGCGGCCTGGTCAAAAAGCCGGCGGATGTCGGATATGGTGGCATCTGCCGGAAAATTGACGGTTTTGGAAACCGCGTTGTCCGTATGCTTCTGAAAGGCCTCCTGGATTTTGAGATGCCACTGCGGGGCCACGTCCCAGGCGGTCTGAAAAATCTCTTTTGAAGGGGTCTGGCCCTTGTCCAGGCAGGCCTGATAAAGGGGATGGACCTGACTGATAACCTCATCGACCACCTTGCGCTGCAGCTCGAATGCAAACACCGGCTCGATTCCCGAGCTGACCCCGGCGATCAGGCTGATGGTGCCGGTGGGGGCAATGGTTGTAACAGCGGCGTTTCTGCGTCTTTTCACGCTTTTTTCCGGAAACACGCTGTGTCCGAATGCAGGGAAACTGCCCCGGGTTTCTGCCAGTTCGGCCGAAGCCACGGCAGCGGTTTTCTGGATATGGCCCATGATCTGTTCGGCCAGATCCAGGGCTTTTTGGCTCTGGTAGGGCACGCCCGTTGCAATGAGCGCATCTGCAAACCCCATGACCCCCAGGCCGATCTTTCGGTTGGTGCGGCTCCACTCCTCGATGCGCCGCAGGGGGTAGCGGTTGACCTCGATGACATTGTCGAGAAAATGCACGGCCAGGGTCACGATCAGCGCCAGGCCGTCATAATCAATTCCCTGGTCGGAAGCAAACCGGGTCAGGTTCACCGAGCCCAGGGTGCAGGATTCAAAAGGCAGAAGGGGCTGCTCTCCGCAGGGATTGGTGGCCTCGATGCGCCCCAGCCCGGGGGTGGGGTTTTCCCGGTTGATCCGGTCGATAAACAAAATTCCCGGATCTCCGCATTCCCATGCGCTTTCAGCGATCATGTCCATGATTTTCCGGGCGGGTTTTTCCCCCACCACCGCCCCGGTGCGCGAATGAATCAGGGGATAGTTGTCCCCCTTTTCCAGGCTGTTTAAAAACCGCTCATCCACGGCCACCGACAGGTTGAAGTTCTGCAGGCCCTGCTGCCGGGTCTTGGCCCGGATAAACTCCTCGATATCCGGATGAGAAACATGGAGCACAGCCATATTGGCCCCGGGTCTGACCTGATTGCGGTCAATGATGTAAGTGGCCGAGTCAAACAGCTCGATAAAGGAAACCGGCCCGCCCGAAGCACCGAATGCGGGAAATATGGTATCGCCCCGGGGGCGGATCCGGGAAAAGGAAAACCCGGTGCCCCCGCCGCTCTGGTGAATCAAAGCCGTATCTTTAAGGGTCTGGAAAATGGATTCCAGGTTGTCTTCCACCGGCAGCACAAAACAGGCCGCCAGCTGCCCCATGGGCCGGCCGGCGTTGATCAGACAGGGGGTATTGGGCAGAAAGGCCAGAGATGTCATGGCCGTCTCAAAGGCGCCGGCTGTTTTGCGCACGGATGCGCCCGGGTCAAACATCCGGTCCGCCTCGGCCACAGCCCGGGCCACCCGGTGAAACAGCTGCTCCGGAGTTTCAATGATGTTGCCCTGGTTGTCCCGGGCCAGGTAGCGCTTTTCCAGCACAGTCCGGGCCACCGGGGTTAATTCCAGATCCGGCATATCCTGATTCCCGGCAATATTTTTTTGAGATTGTCCATTCCACATCCACCCGCGGCCCGAACAGCAAAAACCATGGCAACAAAAGTCCCTTTAAAAGGTATTGTCAACAATCATTTCATAACATATGATAATCGATACATACAATTCCGCAAGCACTGCATCTTTTTTCAGCCGGTGCCATGACAGACGCATGACACGATTTCATTGAAACAAAAGCCATGACAAGAGTCAAAAAAACAGGCCGGGCCACTGACCTGTCAACGGAGCCGCAATGATCCGGCGGCTGTTAAAAATACTGGCAATTGCCGTGGCTGCAGCAGCAATACTGGCAGTGGCAGCAGTCTTTGCCGCACAGGTGTTTCTCAATACAGACACCGCCGGCAACATGATCCAAAAGCGGATCAACGCTGCCATCCCGGGCCGGGTTGACTGGGAAAGCCAGAAAATTTCACTGCTTACGGGCAGCGTCCGGATGCAGGGAATCCTAATCCTGGACCCGGACGCCCGGCCGGTGAT
>JAGTVF010000033.1 GCA_018224315.1 Desulfobacterales bacterium
ATAAGGCCGGGGACTGAGTTCATCTATGTCCACATCATCGGAGCGCTCAATGTAAGCGGCCACATCCGATTCCCGCAGCACCCGGTACAGGATAAACACCCAGAACACCAGCACAGCGGTTTTGCCCCAGCCGGCATACCAGTACACAGCCAGTCCACCAAACCCAAGCAGTTCAGCCAGCAGTCCCGGCAGCACCAGCCCGTAGCCCATGGCGATGAGAACGGGTCGGAACAGCGGAAACCATCGATGCTCGGAAAACTGGGATCCGGCGGTGCTGCGGTGAAATACATGAAAAAAATAAATGCACCAGCCCAGAAACAAAAATTCAAACATCAGCCGCCAGGCGATCAGGGTCATACAATCGGTGCAGATCAACCGGCTGAAAAACAGATAACCCATTCCGTATATCAAAAATCCCGACAGCAGGCAGCGAAGGGGAAAGTATATGCGATGAAACAAAGGATCTTCGATTTGTCCGCCCAGGGCCTTTAAAAATATCCGGCCCCATCGCACCACCAGGATCAGGGCAAGCAGCCGGATGATCAGCGGCAGCAGGGAGAAAACCGGTGTGAGCTGATATATGGAACGGATCGGGAAAAAATACAGGTAGGCCATGGCCCCGGCCCACGGCAGGGACTTTTGAAACAGCTTGAGCAGAAGGTAATGCCAGAAACGTTCATCATCCAGGCTTTTCTGCATCCGTGCCCCGCAGAACCGGTAGCATGCATAAAGGATTGCCTGGAGCACGGCCAGCAAAAACAAAAACACGCCCAGAAACAAGCTGTACTCCTCCCAGGTGACCACCCCGGTTTTGGTCCAGGCGGTCTCAAAGATCAGGGTGCGGAGAATGTCAAGGGCTTCGGCCAGATTGGTCCGCAGTTCCCCCCTGGCCAGCCGCAGCATCGGGCTGGGATCGTGCTGCAGGATGCGGCTTTTTTTGCGCGCCTCGATCTGTTCGCCAAGCTTGTCGCCAAGGGGACGAATCCTTTCCAGCAGATGGCTTAAGCGCTGCTGCTGATCCTTATAAATCTCAAGGATCTGCTCGATCTTGCCCTGCTTGGTTTCAAGCAGGGCAATCAGGGCATCGAGTCTTTCGGCCAGCTCGCTGCTGAGGGCTACCTGGGGCGGCTGGTTTTTGAGTTCCATGCGTTGTTCCGTATAGGACCCAACCTGCTCACGGGTGCCTTCCAGGGCCTTTTCCCATTGGGCGATTTCATCTTTGATTTTTTTGAGCTGTTCCCGGATGTAGCCCACAGCAACGTTTTGGCGGCTCCTGGCCTGTTCCAGCTTCCGGGCTTCCACCGAAGGCAGCAGCAGGAGATTGGAATAGGTGGATTCCATGAGCTGAACCCGGTTCATCCGCTCTTTCATCTCTTCGGCTTCGGTCTGAAGGGACTCAAGTGCTGTGGAAACCCGGTCCAGATCCTGTTTTTCCACCTCCATGGCTTCGCCAAAGGACTGGGTCAGGGTCTGATAAAGTCGGCTGGCCGGCTGGCTGGTTTCTGTTTCCTTGGCTTCATTGACGGGGGGATCCTGCTGGGCCTGCAGGGACGGGGACAATGCCAGCAAAAAAACGACCGCAACAGCCGCAAACCATGACCAATGGCCGCCGGCTGCAGGCCGTGGGTCTTTGTGACTTCCGGAAAAGTATCTACTGGATCTCATTGCCAACTTTCAAACAGGTGAATCAACCGGGACAGGACCTGGCCCGGAAACAAATCCGATACGAAAACAGACGGTGATAACCAATTGCGCTGTAACTTTTTCTTATCACAGAGCGATATCAAATATCAATGCACTTTGTGGACCTCTTTGCGGCCCGCCCCGGGTGCAGCCGGAGCCTTGTGCCGACGGCAAAAAAAACTTTACACCGCGTGCACCAGCATAGTAATGCAAATGCCACCATCAAACACGGACAGGTCCATGCGTTCACTTCATCTGATAAAACCCTATTTCTCACAGCGGCGGAACCTGATTTTCATCGGCATTGTCTGCCTGATGATCGTGGATGTGCTCCAGCTCTTTATTCCCCGGGTGGTGAAATGGGCCGTGGATGATTTGACCGCCCGGCAGATTGACATGGCCGGGCTGGGCCGTTATGCGGCCATGATCGCGGGCATTGCCGCGGCCATGACCGTGCTGCGCTTTTTCTGGCGCCGGCTTTTGATCGGCACCTCCAGGGTGGTGGAAGAAGGCTTGCGCAACCGGCTGTTTTCCCATATCCAGACCCTTTCCGCCCCGTTCTTTGATCAGCGCTCCACCGGCGATCTCATGGCCCATGCCACCAATGACATCAACAACGTGCGCATGGCTGTGGGCATGGGCATGGTGGCCTTAACCGACGCGGTGTTTCTGGGAAGCGCGGCCATCGGGTTTATGGCTTATATCGATTTTCGCCTCACCATTGCGGCCCTGCTGCCCATGCCCGTAATCGTGGTGATCACCCGGATTTTCGGCCGGAAAATGCACCGGCTCTACACCCGGGTTCAGGCCACGTTTTCGGACATGACCGAAATGGTCCGGGAAAGCTTTGCCGGCATCCGCACGGTGAAGGCCTACAACCGGGAGCAGACCGAGTTTGCCCGAATGCAGGATGTTTCAGATGTCTATATCTCTGAAAATCTCAAGCTGGTACGCATCACCGGCTCCTTTTTCCCCCTGATGATATTTTTCACCAACCTGAGCCTGACCATCGTGGTTTTCTACGGCGGGCGGCTGGCCATTTTCGAGCGGATCACGGCCGGCGATTTCGTGGCCTTTATCAGCTATCTCAACATGCTCATGTGGCCCATGATGGCCATGGGATGGCTCACCAACCTGATCCAGCGCGGAAGCGCCTCTTTGGACAGAATCGACTCGATTCTCTCCACCGAACCCGAAATCCGGGATGCAGAAGACGCCCGGCCGCTTTCCCGGGTCAGGGGCGAAATCGATTTTGAGCAGGTGCGTTTTTCCTACCCGCAGGCCGCAGAGCCGGCTGTTGAAAACATTGACCTCAAAGTGCCGGCCGGCCGCACCCTGGGGATCATCGGCCCCCAGGGCTCGGGCAAGACCACCCTGCTCTATCTGCTCACCCGCCGCTATGACGTATCTGCCGGGATCATCCGGATCGACGGCCACGACATCCGCACCCTGAAACTCGGGGATCTGCGGCGGCAAATCGCCCATGTTCCCCAGGAGCCCTACCTGTTTTCCGGCACCATTGCCGAAAACATCGCATTCGGCCGATCCGTGGACCACGATGAACTGGTTGCAGCTGCGCGCCGGGCCGCGCTTTATGAAACCATTTGCGAATTTCCCAAAGGCTTTGAAACACCGGTGGGCGAAAAGGGAGTGGTGCTTTCCGGCGGCCAGAAACAGCGCATCGTGCTGGCCCGGGCCCTTCTGCGCGATGCGCCGGTTCTGCTGTTAGACGATCCCATCGGCCAGGTCGACACCCGGACCGCAGCCGATATCATATCCGTGATCCGGGAACTGGCCCGGGAGAAAACCGTAATCATCGCCTCCCACCGGATCCCGGCCGTGTCCTTTGCCGGCCAGATCATTGTGCTCGACCGCGGCCGGATTGTTGAGGCCGGGACCCACGGGGAGCTCATGGCACACGATGGGTATTATGCGAGGACTGAGATGCTGCAGAGGTATGAGTGAGGTTGAAGGTTGAAGGTTCAAGGTTGAAGGTTGAAGGTTTCCGGGGGTTTTGAACATTGAACGTTGAACCTTGAACAAACAAGCTTTGAGGTAAAGAGTCGCAGATGAATCCGGAAAGGGACATATTTGCGGAAAAGGAGCTGGGAAAGGCCCGGGATACCGGGCTTTTGCGCCGGCTTTACCCGTTTGCCGCCCCCTACCGGATGCTGCTGGCAGTCGCCCTTGTGCTCA
>JAGTVF010000034.1 GCA_018224315.1 Desulfobacterales bacterium
GATGGTCTGCTGCATCATGGGCCTTTTGTTTTCCTCTTTTTGTTTGTGTCCGCCCGGACCTGTTTCAGCCGGGAAACGCATCTTCAACCCGGTTGTATAAGGCCAGCACGGCCTGGCCGACGGCCGTGACCGAACCCAAAATGGCCATGGCAAGCAGTGAGGCAACCAGCGCATACTCAATTGCGGTTGCCCCGTTTTCGTCTTTTAGAGACCCGATGATTGCGTTCATTTGCCATCTCTTTTCTCTGCGTGAAAAAAATGAGCGCCTGATTTCTGAAATCCGTTTCTGGTTTCAGATTGAGACAGGGAATGATGCGTGCATCTTAAGATGCACACATCATTAAACACTATCACCCCGACTTACTCTACGCAGCAGCACCACCAAGCGCAACGCGTACCCTCTCAAAAACAGCATCAAGTTGTCCGCCAACAAGCCCCACCGTCACGATAATAGCCAAAGCAATCAGCGCCGCAATCAGCCCGTACTCAATGGCGGTGACACCTTCTTCGTCTCTCAGAAAATTCATGATCGCTTTTTTCATTTTCCTTCTCCTTTTTTTGTTGTTGATGAAAATTCAGGTTAAGACACAACGCATTGTGCAAAAGCTCCGACCACCCCCTTTTCCTGCATATAAAATCATGCCGCAGGCTTTACTGCCGGCAGCCATGTTCACAGGGCTGTATCTGGTAGGTTTCGTCAAAGCAGACAGCCATGCCCGCATCCTCGGTGCGCACCACCCGGCCCCGGACCTGGATGACATCGTCTTTTCCGGGCAGATCCGAGAGCAGAAAGATTTCCATTTCCAGGTCCGTGCCCACGGGATAAGGCTGGTCGGCCCGGATAAAGGCGCCGATGGAGCAGATGTTGGATGTAAAAAGCGTGATTTTTTCCCGGCCGTTTGCCGTGGAAACCATGCGAACCGGAAGTTCCAGTGCAAATCGCTGCAATGCTCTTTTTTCATCCACCTGCGTCTCCGGAAAAAAATAATGGGTTTTGGATGTAAATATATAGATCCTGCAGGCGGGGCACAATCGGCCGGATGGGGTAAAATTTACCGATTTTTCACATTGGTTTCAGATCAGAAAACAGGATGACAAAACAAAAACAGGGGTAGCCAATATACCCCAAAAGAGGTATGCAGGGGCAAACGGCAAGGGTCGGGATTTCAGCCATGGCGGGGGTTTTGGCCAGGGAGGGTTCAGATATATTTGAGGGCTTCGCGGATGGCCTCAAACCGGGTGTTGACCCCGAGTTTTTTATAAATGTTGCGGATGTGGGTCTTGACGGTATGCGGGCTGATGGACAGATCAGCCGATATCCGGGCCCGGGTGTAACCGGATGCGATTTTTCCCAGGATTTGCTTTTCCCGCTGGGACAGGCCGGAAATTTCAGGCGGGGGGTTGCTGCCAGACTTCCGGCTTGCGGCCAGATACCGGGCCAGGCACTGCCTTGAATACCAGGATTCCCCGTTTAAAATCGCACTAACACCTTTGGCAAACAGGCCGGGCTCGGTGTGACGGGAAAACACCCCGCACAGCCCTTTTTCAATGGCGTCAATTTCAATGTCGGGGTCATTCGGCGCATTGAGCAGGGCAACCGGGCGGTTTTGCGCCCTGGAATGGATAAACCGGTTTAATTCGTCCCAGAAATGATCCGGGTCAGAACCATCACAGTCCCATAAGATCAAAGACAAGTGGTTTTTGCTGAGCTCTGCCTGGCCGCTTTCGTCAAAAGGGGAGCAGACAATACAGAAAACCCCGCTCTCCAGTTCCAGGAACCTGGCCAGCAACTGGCTCTGGAACAGGTTTTTGCTGACAATTCCGACTTTGGGCGCTTTACTGGACATCGTATTCCAATGTCTTTCGGGTCATACACGGGCACACCCGGCGGGGCCTTATTCCATGGCCCGGGTCACAGGTTTCTTGCAGCCCAAAAAGATGCCTGAAGCCTGTCAGAAACATTTATTTTCCTGTAAATGTGGTGCAAATGGGTCTTTACCGTGTGATAGCTGATATACAGGGCTTGCGAGATGTTATCATTGGAAGCCCCGGTGGCCACCATTTTCAGGATTTCCTTTTCCCGGGGCGTAAGAGCGGCAAAATCTTTTTGTTCCGCGGCTGCGGGGCGCCTTGTTTCCTGGATCCAGCGGTTTAACAACTCCCTTGAAAACCAGTGATCGCCCTTGAGAATACGGGTGATTCCCTTTAAAAACAGATCAAAGTCTTCGTTTGCAAAAAAAATCCCTTTGACGCCGGCAGGCAGGGCTTTTCGGGGGATGTCGCCGAGGTTGCGGGCGGCATTGAATATGGCAACCAGACAACCGGGATCCGGGGGTTCGAAAAACAGCCTGCAGGAAGAAATCACATCTGAAAAGGAATCACTGCCGTTGCTGTCAAAAAGGACCAGACGCCACAACTCTTCCCGGGGCGGGCATGATTCCGGTTTTGCCAGGCAGTGGCAGGGCAGGGCCAATTCCCGTGAAAGGACAGTGGCCATAAGCGAGTTTTGAAAAATCCGGTCGCCGATAACAAGGACTTCCCATTGACCCGAATCGTGATCATCCAAATTGGGTGCCGGACCAGAGAACATGAAATGCTCCATCGATTTTCCGCCTTTTTCGGGAAACAGGCGGGGTTGCTCGGGAAAATGGCATGGCCGTAACGGGTATTTCAGTTCAAAGCATTGGCTTATAATTTAATAGGAATTTATCTCAAAAGTCAATCAGATTCTTGCACATTGTTTTTTTTGAGAAACAGCTTTCAAAGGATTTTCCGGCAGTGCTGCTGCATGCACCGAAAAAAGATCTTATCCGCTGAGTTGGACAACAGGTGCAGTGTTTGCTTTAAAAACCGGCGGTTTCGTTTTATAGTGCCC
>JAGTVF010000035.1 GCA_018224315.1 Desulfobacterales bacterium
AGATTGTCCAGGATTAAGCCGTAAAAACGGCTGCTGCCATCAGCAGCGGTAAAAAGCCAGCCCATGTGCGTCAGGCAGTTTGCGCAGATGGCAATCCGCCATTTGTATCCGCCAAACCAGGTAAATTCGTCCGTTGGTGCTCCGACTGCGGCACAACCCGGGGCTTGTTGAAAACAGCCGATTTCAAACACAATGCCGTGAGGATTGGCAAAGGTGTGGTGATGGGCGCTGTTGACAACAATTCGCTCTCCGGGCCGGGTGATAAACGCCAGGCACTGCCGGCAAAGCAGGGCCGGGGGTTGGTTCGGAGTCGTTTCTGTAGCGCTTTTCTGCTTTACATGCCCGTCGGGTTTTCTGTCAAGCCCGGATTTGCATGTGATCCCGATTTTTTGTCCCGGCGGTCGAAAATTCATTATGGCCGATTCCATATATATCATATTAAAATTATAAGTTCATTTAAAAAGGTTGTAAATACAAAAACATATTCGCAAACACTTGACACGGCCACCAGGGCTGGGGCAGAGTCTGAAAAACAACATCGACTTCCGGGCAGCTCGGAACGGCCTGGTCTTTCATCATTTGACAAAAAGAGCCGAAATTATGTGCGGCATTGCAGGTATCATATCCCCGCGCCATTCCTTGGCCCATCTGAGCCGTCAGGTGCAGGAGATGGGTTGTGCGCAGCAACACAGGGGCCCTGACGGCCGGGATTATCATGCCGCAAGGGTTTGCGGCTTAAATGTCGCTCTGGGTTTTGTGCGTTTGGCCATTCTGGATCTGGAAACCGGCATGCAGCCCATTTGCTGCCCAACAGATGATACCGCCATTGTCTGCAACGGCCAGATCTACAATTATATTGAACTGCGCCAGGAGGTGGCTGATCAGTTCTTTGTTTCCAGTGGGGACGTGGAAGTGGCCCTGCATTTGTACCGGCGCAGTGGCATTGAATTTCTTCATCAGCTCAACGGCATGTATGCCGGGGCCATTCTTGATCCGAAAAAGGCAAAGCTGTTTTTGTTTCGGGATCGGTTTGGCATCAAGCCCCTGTATTACACCGAAGCAAACGGTGCATTCGCCTTTGCCTCGGAGATCAAAGCGCTGCTGGCGGGCCTGGAAATCACCCCGCAGCTCAACACAAACCGGCTGGCCAGCTATTTTGTCTATCGGTATGTTCCCGGTGAGCAGACAATGTTTGACGGGATCTACCGGCTCCCGCCCGGTGCTTACCTGGAATATGACTTAAATGCCCGCGGATTTGCCATCCACCAATACTGGAATTACTTTACCGGGCAACAGGATGCGAACCTGGACCTGCAAAGCGCCGCAGACGGCTTTTTTGATATTTTCCGGGATGCCGTGCGAATCCGGCTTCGTTCCGATGTTGAACTGGGCAGCTTTATCAGCGGCGGCATTGATTCTTCTGCCGTGGCGGCTGCCGCCGTCGGAACGCATCCGGACATGCGCCTGTATACGGCATCTTTTGATGAGCCGGCATATGATGAGCTGCCTGATGTCAGGCGGTTTTTGCAAACCCGCAGCCGCTGGTTCGCCCAAACCCGACTGCAGCCGGCTGTTTGCGGCAAGGACAGCCTTGAAGGGCTTGCCGATATTATCGCGGCCGTTGAAGAACCCATTTCTCTGGGCACCATTTTGCCCACGGACTGCGTTTGCCGGGCTGCGGCCGCGGATGTGAAGGCGGTGCTAACGGGCGAGGGCGCGGATGAAATTTTTGCCGGATACAAAAAATTCATGATTGAAATGGCGGCAGCGCAATACAGCCGCATGACCGCAGCCGGACAGGCGCGGGTAAACCGGCATTGTCCCGAACTGGAAAAGTACCTGGCATCACGGAGCCATGATCCGGCCCGGCGCTATATCCAGGCAGAGGCCCTGTTTGATTCTGCCGAACTTGAGCGGCTTCTGGGCGGCGCCCCGGACCAGCCGGTGTTTCCCGCAGAGGCGGCGCCGGCACTCACTGGCCGGGAGCACCCGGTAAACGCAGCCATATCCTTTGAGAGCCGGTGCCGGCTTCCGGATTACGTGATTCTGCGTCTTGATAAACTGTCCATGCGCCATGGCCTGGAGACGCGCACGCCCTTTCTGGACTATCGCCTGGCCGAGTTTGCCGCCCGGCTGCCGGTATCCATGAAAGTCAACCTGGGTTTGAACCGGGAAAAGCTGATCTGCGCCTATTCATTTGTCCGGCACGGGCTGCTGGATGCCAAAACCGCGTTTCGCAAAAAGCAGCCCTTTACCTTCCCCATGGCGGACTGGCTGTCCGAACCCCGGAGCCTGCCCGAGCCCATCAGGGAAGTGGTGCTCGGCGATCTGGTGCAGCAGCACAATGTGCTGGATCCCGGGTTTGTCCGGCGGTTGTCCGAAAATGTTACGACAGCCGGTGTGGGTCCGCAGACCCTGGTTTCCCAGGCGGACCGGCTTTTTTCCGTGATCGTGTTCACCCTCTGGTACCAGCATTTCATGCGTGATTACCAGAATTTCCGGACCCGGGAGGACAATTGAACGGGCATTTTGATATCGCCGGCCTGGCAGCCGATTTTACCCGCCGGTACATGGCGGTTCTAAAGGGCCAGTTGCCCAAGACCGAAAGGACATACGGGTTTGAATTCGAGTTTCTGCCGGATCGTGTCCTGCAAATTGAGGATGTGGCGGATGTGGAAGCGCTCTTGAGCCGCTGGGGCAAATGCGCCAATGGCGCTGTTTTTTTTGAAAACGGCCTGTGCATTGCCTTTGAGCCCGGCGGGCAGCTCGAGTACTGCAGCCCGCCGCTTGCTGCCGGCGACGAAAAGCGGCTGGATCGCTTTATCTCCTTTATGGAGCAGATCAACGCCGAGATCCGCTCCCATCTTGGCATTTCCTATTTGCCCCGGGGGTATGTGACGGGCCGCAGGGATGCCCCTTTGTGCCTGACATCCGAGCGTTATGTGAGCCTGCACCGGCGCCTGGCCGCAAGCGGCACCCGGGGCCATGAGATGATGAAAGCCACGGCCTCCATTCATTTGCACGTGGCCATATGCAGCATTGAGGAGCTTCTGCCCCTGTTTTTCCGGCTGTGCAGTCTGGCCCGGGAGCCGCTGTTTCACATGTCAGCGCAAAGGCGTGAGATTTGGGACAGCACCGATCCCACCCGGTGCGGCATGCCGCCCTGCTGCTCAGAGCCGTTGACAGAACCCGAAGAACTCATTGACCGGCTGATCCGTTTTGGGCTGCATGCCGTGGCACTGGGAGAGGAGGTGCCGTTTTTCAAAACAGCCGATACCTCTTTTGAAACGTTTCTATATCACATGACCACGATTTTTACGGATGTGCGGTTTAATTTAAAGGGCACGACCCTGGAACTGCGCACTTTGGACAGCATGCCCATGGATGC
>JAGTVF010000036.1 GCA_018224315.1 Desulfobacterales bacterium
GCCTTTCAACGACATTATCATCACCCATCGAAACGGCTCTCCCGTGCGCCTGGCCGATGTTGGCCAAGCCGTGGACGGGGTGGAAAACGACCGCAACGTGGCCCGCTACAATACCGAACCCTCGGTGGGCCTGGGCGTGGTCAAGCAGTCCGATGCCAACCTGGTGGAGGTGGTCCAGCGGGTAAGACAGGAAATGAAGTCTGTTGAAAAAGACTTTCTGCCGGGACTGCGGTATCAGGTGGCATCAGATGACTCTGAGTTTGTCAGTGAAAATATCAACGACCTGATCACCACCATTTTTATTGCCACAGGCCTGGTGGCCGTGGTGATTTTGTTTTTCCTCGGAACCATCCGGGGGACCGTGATTGCCGCCATTACCATCCCCACCTCCCTTCTGGCGGGCATGGCAGCGATTTTCTATCTGGGATTTTCATTAAATGTGCTCTCACTTCTGGGCTTGATCCTTGTGGTGGGCCTGGTGGTTGATGACGCCATTGTTGTGCTGGAAAGCTGCTACCGGCACATGGAACAAGGGGCGGATGCCAAGCCGGCGGCCCGCACAGGCACAACGGAAATCGCCTTTGCCGCAATCGCCAATACACTGGCCCTGCTGTCGGTCTTTATTCCGGTCGCCTTCATGCCGGGGATGATCGGACGGTTTTTCTTCGAGTTCGGCCTCACGGTTGCGGTAACCGTTCTGGCCTCCACGTTTACGGCCCTGACACTGACACCCATGCTTTGCTCCCGGTATCTCAAGGCGCCGGCCGCCTACGCCAGACGGCCGGTGGTGTTTCGCTTCACTGAAATATTTTTCAAAACCCTGGAGAAAATCTACAATCCCATTTTAAACGCCGCCCTCAGACAGCGGGCTGTGACCGTTGGCATTGCGTTGCTGGCCCTGGGAGTCGGGGTTTTCTTTCTCACCCGCCTGGAATCTGAATTTGTACCCAGCTCAGACAAAGGCCAGTTCATGATCGCCTATGAAACCGTGGAAGGAGCGACACTGGCCAACACGGATCGATACGGAAAGCAGATCGAAGAAATTCTCTCGGGCATTGAGGAAATCCGCTCTTTTTTCATGGCCATCGGCATGGCCAGGACCGGTCCGGGAAAGGTCAACGAGGGCATGGTGTTTGTGCGCCTGACCCATTATTCCGAGAGACAGCGCAACCAGCAGGCCATAATGGCCGAAGTGCGCCAAAAAATGGGCCGTCTCACCGGCGTGCGCGGCTATGCCATTGAAGGCGGCGGCCCGGTGGGCGCCGAAGCGCCCCTGCAGGTGGTGCTCACCCATCAGGACATCGAAAAACTGGCCAAAGCCCAGGAACAGGTCATGCAATGGATGCGCTCCCAGCCCGATTTTGCCGGGGTGCGCGCGGACATGAAACTCAACAAGCCCGAAGTCCAGGCCTGGGTCAACCGCCAGCAGGCCGGGGAAATGGGTATTACCGTGGCGGAAATCGCCAGCACCCTGCGTTTTGTATTTGGCGAGCCCGATATCACGGAAATCGAACGACAGGGGGAACGCTATGACGTGATCACCGAGATCGCCGCAAGAGAAAATATCCCGGAGACGATTAATACCATTTATGTTCGCAACAAGGCCGGACAGATGGTCAACATGGCCCACCTTGTGGAACTGGAAGAAGGCGCCGGCCCCAGCGAAATTCATCACTTCAACCGGGGCCGGTCCACCACCATCAGCTCGGATCTGCCCCCTGGCGTGCCCCTGGGCCGGGCGCTTTCCAAGGTGGAAAACTATATTGACACCGAGGTGCCCGCCGAGTTTGACAGCACCATCACCGGACAATCCGGGGATTTCAGGGAATCGTTTTTTTACCTGAGCATGGCCCTGATCTTTGCCATTGTCTTTATTTTTCTGGTCATGTCCGGCCAGTTTGAGTCCTTTCTCCACCCCCTGACCATCCTGACGGCCCTGCCCCTGGCCGGTGTGGGGGCATTCGGGGCGTTATGGGCCCTGAACATGACCATCAACATATTTTCCTTTATCGGCATTATCATGCTGCTGGGACTGGTGACCAAAAACGCCATTCTCCTGGTGGACTACACCAACGTTTTGGTGGCAAGGGGACAGCCGGTCATGGAAGCCACCCGGCAGGCCGCCCAGGTAAGGTTCCGGCCGGTTTTGATGACCGCCATTTCAACGATTCTCGGCATGGCCCCCATTGCCCTGGGATTCGGGGCCGGCGGAGAAGCCCGGGCGCCCATGGGCGTGGCCATTTCCATGGGCATGTTTGCCGCCACCGTCCTGACCCTGCTGGTCATCCCGGTGGCCTATACCCTGTTTGACTCCCTGCAGGCCAGGATCCTGCGTCACAGGGTCATCAGCCTGGCAGGTGCCGGGATTGCGGCGGCACTGGTAATCATGTACCTGGTGTTTCAGTAAAATCAAAACCGTGGGTTGCCGGGGCGGATTGGCCCAGGCAGTTCAACAAAGGCAGGGCTTTATGAAATTTGTGCACATCACCTTTCATTTTGAATACGGCGATGTCATCGAGCAGATCCTGGACCGCCGTGAAATCGAAAATTACGTGCGCCATTACATGTGCGAGGGAAAAGACCGCGACGGAAAGCACTACGGCACCCAGGTTTATCCGGGCAGTTCCACGGTGGTGCAGGCGCAGGTGCCGGATGAAAAACTCAACGATCTGCTTGGGGATTTAAAGGCGTTTAAGGACGAAAAACAGGCCCACGGGCATTTGGAGGCCGTGGTCCTGCCTGTTGAAAAACGGCTGGAATAAAACACGGGTCGTTAAAACGCGCCCGGCTGGGCATTGGCTGCGACACGACCGGTCTAGGGGCAAAACTCGCGCAGCACCCGAAGCAACTCGGGTCTGCGGATGGGCTTGGAGATGTAATCATTCATGCCTGCGGCCAGACACTCCTCCTTGTGCTCCTGCATTGCATGGGCGGTCATGGCCACCACAGGTACCCGGGAAAATCCCTGGTCCCGAATGGATTTCAGTGCCTCAAACCCGTCCATCTCAGGCATCTGGATATCCATGAAAATCAGGTCCCAATCTTCGGGTTCCCGGGTAAAAATATCCACGGCTTCACTGCCGTTTTCCGCAATGGCCACCCGGCAGCCGAGCTTGCGCAGCATCACCTGAATCAGCTTCTGATTCACCGCATTGTCTTCGGCCACCAGAATCCGGAATCCCTCAAAAAATTCCGCTTCTTCGGATGCATCCTGAGGATCCTGCAGGCGCCGTTTCTGTCCGGCCTCAGACGGATTTTGGCTAAACAGTTCATCAAGTACCTGAAACATTTTTTCGCGCCGGATGGGCTTGATCAGGGACTGGCTGAAACCCGCCCTGGCAAACAAATCCGGATCCCGCTCCACCAGGTAGGAGGCTGCGATCAACGGCAGCCCCGAGATGGCCGATTTTTCCGAAAGCCGTATCTGCCGGGCCACCTCGTATCCGCTCATACCCGGCATGTGAATGTCAATGATACAGGCGTCAAAGGGATTGCCCGCCACTATGGCCCGATCCAGGGTAGGCACCACCTCCATGCCGTTGCGCAGGTCGGAAACCCGGATCTTAGCAGCTTGCAGAGCATTTTTGAGCATATCCAGATTGGCCTGGTTGTCGTCCACAATCAGGATTTGCCGGCCGGAAATCCCGGCAGTCAATTCCTGCCATGACACCTTTTTTTCAGACCGCTCAAGCCAGACCGTGAAATGGAAGGTGCTGCCCACATCCGGTTCGCTGTCCACGTAAATATCGCCGCCCATGAGTTGGGCCAGCTGTCTGGAAATGGACAACCCCAGCCCGGTTCCGCCGTATTTGCGAGTGGTGGAGCCGTCTGCCTGATGGAACGGCTCAAAAATCCTTTGCTGCTTTTCCTCTGAAATACCGATGCCCGAATCCCGGACCGTGGCATGCACCTGGAGCCGGTCTTCGCCCTGGTCGGCCACGTGAAGCCCCAGAACGATCTCTCCGGAGTCGGTGAACTTTGGCGCGTTGCCCATGAGGTTGAGCAGCACCTGCTGGAACCGGATGGGATCGCCCTTGAGATAAGACGGCAGACGCGGATCAATGCGGCAGACCAGTTCTATGGGTTTTTCACCCAGCTGAGGCCGGATCAGTTCACAAACGTCATATGCCAGCAGTTCGGGTGAAAAATCAATATTCTCCAGTTCCAGTTCTCCGGATTCGATCTTGGAAAAATCAAGGATATCATTGATCAGGGTCAGCAGGGCTTCACTGCTGTTTCGGATGGTACGGGCAAAATCAAGCTGAGTATCATCAAGGGCCGTGTCAATGAGCATGTCGGAAAACCCGATAACCGCATTTAAGGGCGTGCGGATCTCGTGGCTGACATTGGCCAGAAACTGACTTTTGGCACGGTTGGCTTCTTCTGCGTTTTTGGCCAGGATCCGGGCCTCTTCAATGGTGGCCTGGAGCTGTTCATTGGTGCGCATCAGATCCGCGGCCCGTTCCCGCACCATTTCGTCGAGATGATCCCGGTGCCGTTCCAGTTCCCGGGTGGTCTGCTTGTGCTTTTCAATCTCCTGAAGCAGGGCCTCGTTTTTGCCCTTTAACTGCTGGGTGAGAATTTCATTTCGCTCAAACACCCAGGAAAAGCGGCGCAGCAGGTTTTTTTCAAGCTTCTGGTCCAAACCGGCCTCAGAAACCCGCTGCTCCAATTCGGCCAGACGCAGACCCATGCGCGAAACCAGATTAAACCAGGGCCGCCACTCCCGGGGGACATCGCGGACCAAAGAGGCATCGGGGTCGGAATCCGGATTTGCCTGCTTTGCGATCATCATGTGGCCGACCAGTTGCCTCGACGGACGGATCCAGCAGGCATAAACCCGCCATGCCAATACCGCCAGCAGGGCCATTGCCCCGCCCGAGGCGCCAAATACCCATATTCCGGCACCATTGTTCATGGCCGCGCCAGTCAGTACCGCCAGGACCGCGGCAATTAAAAACAGCTGTGCCCAAAACGCCAGTTCCTGGCGCCTGGCAAATCCGGATGCCGTCGCGGCAGCCTGATGGTGCTGATCTTCGGGCGGATGGCTTTGGCCGGTCATGGATTCTTCCGTCAAAAGTGAAACTGCACCATGGTGGCGCCCAGTTCTATGACATCGAATTCCGCAAGCTGAGTGCGGGTTTTGAGGAGCTGATAATTTAGCTTCACGCGGCTTTTGGGATGCTCCGGAACCAGATAATAGCTGTCATCGGACTTTTCAATAAACGCCTCGGCTTTGCGCACACGCCAGCCACGGGCCCGGATGTCGCAGCCGGTATCCTTTCCCAGGGTTGTGCGGTTTTTTTCAATCGGCATGGGGGGGCGGGTTTCAGACAAAAAACTGATCACCGGCTGTACAGCGGGTTCCGACTCCTCGGGCTCGGCCATTTCAGCAACCCCCCTGGCCAGCCTGGCCCGGTGGTCGGCCGTGTCGATCTGCAAAGTGGCCTGATGGGCATTTTCCTGAAAATCCGGCGGCCTTTCCTCGTCATTGCCATAGGCAAAAACCATGGTGTGATTTCCCAGAGAAATCACGTCCCCGTGGGACAGGCGGCGGGAAATCACGAGTTCCTTATTGACAAAAGTGCCGTTGCGGCTGTTGAAATCCGTGAGGTAAAAATGCCGTCCTTCGGGTTCCAGTTCCGCGTGCGTGCTGGAGACAGCCGTGTCCTCCACAAGGATATCATTGTTTTGAGCCCTGCCAATACGAATTTTACGGGACGGATCAAGACGATAGGTCTTGAGTTTTTGTTCACCGGATTTCAGCACCACATACGGCATAGGCACCTTCCCTGACGGTTTTCGGAAAAATGGACGAGTTTCACCAAATCCAATTGATTTTATTTGATATTCATCATATTCTGATCAATATAGGCTTTTTAAAAACAAAGGTCAACCGCAAAATTGCCGCAAATTCGGCTGCTCCTGCGGAAAAAATCTCATTGACGGCCGGCTTAAAGACAAGCTAACCTAAAAAAATTATACTATCCGGAATCATTGATCTGCCCGGCCACCCACTGCTGAAAGGGCAAACCAGGTTTTTTTGCATGCACAAGGCAACTGCAGACATCCAGTCCATAATCGATTATTTTCTGCACCTGTTTACGATCCAGGTTCTGGGACCGGCCAGAAAACCGGATGCCGCACAAGCCGTCCGCATATCCGACAATTCAAGGGCCAGTGCTGTCTATGAACTAAAACTCCGGATCGGAAAAACCGATAAATACCGGCGCATGAGCATACTGCCCATCGGTGAGCGGGTGGAGAGCAAAAGCATGTGCTTCAGCGTGATCTACGACGAACCCCTGGTCATCAAAATACCGCCCCATCCCATCACGGAACTGACGACCTACCTGACTCACATCAAGCTCGAAAACCGGATTGCAAGGCGCCTGTCCCCGGCGATTTCCTGTATCTTTCCCCGTATGCAGACCATTTTGAAAAAACTGCCCTTTGTCAGCTTGCCCGATGGACTTACCCCGGAGGAAACCGAAAATGCCTGCATTGCCGAACTCCGGGCAAAACCCGGGGTGCAGCAGTATCTGAAGATCAACAACAGCTTTGTTTATTTCATGGAGCTTTCCAGGCACGGGTTTTTCAACCAGGTAATCGAATCCATGCACGTGGTCAAGGAACGGATGCGCAACGATATCATCCAGCGCATGCCCGAGGCGTTTACGGATCTGCCCACGTTCGAATCCCTTTACGGAAAGCACAGCGCACCGGTTTACCTGGATCTTTGTCGGCTTTACGCAGACTTCGAAGACCGGGTGGACCGCCTGAGCGGAAAACACGGAAACAC
>JAGTVF010000037.1 GCA_018224315.1 Desulfobacterales bacterium
CCGCCCAGCCCCGCAATCCACAATGCTTGGTGATCGCCGCGGTCAATGTCGTCTTGCCATGGTCAATATGACCGATCGTTCCCACGTTTACATGCGGCTTGGTCCGCTCAAACTTCTGCTTTGCCATTTTCCACCCTCTTGCTCAAACGGGTTTGCCATTGAAATAAATCTGAATCATCTGCAATCAGATACTTTGCCCATCCAAAAAGGGAAAACTGGATGGGCAAGGGATATCAAAACCAAAATACCTTCGGCTACCACCGGTAATGGGCAAAGGCCTTGTTGGCCTCGGCCATTCGATGTGTATCCTCGCGCTTCTTAACCGAAGCTCCCCGTTGCTGGGCAGCATCCATGAATTCCCCGGCCAGTTTCTTGGCCATGCTTTTTTCCGGGCGCTTTTCCGCGTAGGTGAGAATCCACCGGATGGCCAGGGCTGTCTGGCGTTTGGGCCGAACCTCTGTGGGCACCTGGTAAGTAGATCCTCCGACCCGCCGGGACTTGACTTCCAGCTGGGGTTTTACATTGCCCAGTGCCTGCTCAAAAATCTTTAAGGCCGGCTCATTCATCCGCTTTTCAACAATGTCGAACGCTTCATATATCAGCGACTGGGCTGTGCTCTTTTTCCCGTCTTTCATGACGGAATTGACAAACCGGGATACGAGCGGACTTTTATACTTGTAATCCGGAATAATTTTTCTTTCAGGGATTTCTCTTCTTCTCGGCATTGCCTACACCATTTTTTCAGATAACAGTTATGCCCCGGCGATCACCTTACTTGGGGCGTTTGGCTCCGTACTTGGAACGGCCCTGTTTCCGGTCAGCCACTCCAAGCGTATCCAGGGTACCGCGAACAATGTGATAACGGACACCCGGAAGGTCCTTGACCCGCCCCCCGCGCACGAGCACCACCGAATGCTCCTGGAGGTTATGGCCGATACCCGGGATATAGGCGGAAACCTCCACCCCCGTGGTCAGACGAACCCTTGCCACCTTACGAAGGGCGGAGTTGGGCTTTTTGGGAGTGGCCGTATAAACCCTGACGCAAACACCGCGCTTCTGCGGCGAAGCCTTGAGCGCCGGCGCCCCCTTTTTCTTCTGAATCTGCTTGCGGCCCTTGCGAACCAGCTGATTAATCGTCGGCATGCTATCCCCTATCCATTACAAATCATTCATATATTCACAATATTTTTAGCGCTAAGCTAAAATAACGAATCATACCCTTAAATCACGGCAGTGTCAAGCTTTTTTCTTTTATCCATCGACCGCATTCAATCCGCTGCTGATACAGCTGCTTAGTATTCAGCGGCAATATCGGGCCGCCCGTATTCAGTCCGGCCCGTACCGGCCGGGATCAGCCGGCCCATGATCACGTTTTCCTTCAATCCCCGCAAGCCGTCATAGGCGCCTGCAATGCTGGCATCGGTCAGGACCTTGGTGGTCTCCTGAAATGAGGCCGCCGAGATAAAGCTGTCTGTGGACAGAGAGGCCTTTGTAATCCCTAAAATCAACGGCTCGCCCACCGCCGGGGTACCGCCCTGCTCCACAACCGCCTGGTTGGTTTCCTCAAACTCGATTCTGTCCACCTGTTCCTCGGGAATAAAAGCGGTGTCGCCAACGGTTTGAATTTTGACCCGGCGCATCATCTGCCGCACAATCACCTCGATATGCTTGTCATTGATGCGAACCCCCTGAAGTCTGTAGACCTCCTGAACTCCGTTTAACAGGTACCGGGCCAGCTCGACTTCGCCCTTGATGCTCAGGATGTCCTGCGGATTGGGGCTGCCTGCGGTCATCGGCTCTCCGGCCTTGACATAATCGCCGTCATAGACGCTGATGTGCTTTCCCCGGGGAATCAGGTATTCTTTCTTTTCCCCGGAATCCACCGGGGTGACGGTCAGCCGCTGCTTGCCCTTCTTGGTTGCCTTGGCAATGGCCACAAATCCGTCAATCTCAGAGAGTACCGCTGCCTCCTTGGGCTTGCGCACTTCGAAAAGCTCGGCCACCCGCGGCAGACCACCTGTAATGTCCTTGGTCTTGGTGGTCTCCCTGGGAATTTTTCCGATAATGTCGCCGGACCGCACATGGTCGTGCTCCTCCACCATCAAAATGGTGTTGACCGGCAGTACGTACCGCGCCGCTCCGGAGCCGGGAATATTGGCGGTTTTGCCTTCCTTGTCCTTGATGGAAATTCTGGGCCTGGCATCCATCCCCTTGGATTCCACCACCGTAAGACTCGATTTGCCGGTCACCGGGTCCACCCGTTCCTGCAGAGTGCGGCCGATCACCAAATCGCCGAACTTGACCTTTCCTTCCACGGCCGTGATGATCGGGGTGGTAAACGGATCCCAGGAAGCCAGCAACTGGCCGGCCTCCACCCGCTGGCCGTCTTCGACCAGGATGTCTGCACCGTAGATCACCGGGCACCGCTCCAGTTCCCGGCCGGAATCCGAGACAACGGAAAACTCTCCCCCTCTGCGGTTCATGACAATTTTGCGGTTTTCCGCGTTAACCGATACATTGAGCTTGTTGTACTTGACAATGCCCTGAACCCGTGCCCGGATTTCAGCTTCCTCCACCCGCCGGCTGGCTGTGCCGCCGATATGAAAGGTTCTCATGGTCAGCTGTGTGCCGGGCTCGCCAATGGACTGGGCGGCAATGATGCCAACCGTCTGGCCGATTTCCACAAACCCGCCGTGGGCCAGATCCCGGCCGTAGCACATGGCACACACCCCGAACCGGGATCGGCAGGTAAGCACCGAGCGGATTTTGACACTGGTGACCCCGGCCTGACTGATACGGGAAACCCCGGATTCATCAATTTCATCTCCCCTGCGGATGAGCACCTCGTCGGTGAACGGATCCTGAACGTCTTCCAGGGCAATCCGACCCAGCACCCGCTCTTCCAGGGGCTGGATCACTTCCCCGCCTTCAAGGAGGGCTTCAACCTCAATACCCATTACCGTGCCGCAGTCATGCTCCATAACAGTGCAGTCCTGGGCCACATCGGCCAGGCGGCGGGTCAAGTATCCTGAGTTGGCGGTTTTCAGCGCCGTATCCGCAAGTCCTTTACGGGCGCCGTGGGTGGAAATAAAATACTGGAGAACAGATAGCCCTTCCCGAAAATTGGCGGTAATGGGCGTCTCAATAATCTCGCCGGATGGTTTTGCCATCAGGCCCCGCATTCCCGCCAGCTGCCGCATCTGATCCTTGCTGCCGCGGGCACCGGAATCGGCCATCATAAAAATGGGGTTTACTGTCTCTCCGCCAGTCTTGGCGCTCATATCGGCAAGCCGCTTATCATCGACCTGAGCTGCATCCTTCTGCAGATCGGACATGATATAAGGCTGTTCCATTGCCTCCATCATCTTGTTGGCAATCTCGTCGGTGGCACGGGCCCAGATGTCAACAACCTTGTTGTATTTCTCCCCCTGGGTGATCAAACCCTCGGTGTACTGGTGGTTGATCTCAGCCACCTCTTTTTCCGCAGCCGCGTGAATGTCCCACTTGCTTTCCGGAATAATCATGGCATCAATGGAGATCGAAAGCCCGCCGGCCGTGGAATAGCTGTAACCAATGTTTTTAAGCCGGTCTGCCAGAATAACCGTGGCTTTGGGCCCCTTGTGCCGGTAGGTGTAATCCACCAGATCCTGCAGCGCCTTTTTGTTTAACACCTTGTTGATGGTGTCAAATGGAATCTCAGAGCGTTTTTCAATAACCTGGAATACATGGTATTGATCGCCCACGTGAATGATCCCGCTGACATCGCCATCATCGAGGGAAAACACCGACTCCACCTCAAAATCCGGGAGTTGGAAGATTTCCTGAAACTCAGGTGCGTCCAAAAGGCCTATATTTCCTTCATACGTCTTGTCAAACGCCTCGGAATAGGGCTTGACAAGATCGCGAAACGGGGTCCCCTCTTCCACGGCCTCCACGACATCATCGGCCTTGTCCCTGTCTGTGACCATGATGTGACGAAGGATGTAGCTGTCGCCCTTGGGAACAATTTCCCACAGCAGCACCCGGCCCACCGTGGTTTCCACGCGCTCACCCTTGATGCGCACGGAGACCTTGGCATGAAGATCCACCACACCGGCGTCATAAGCCACGCGCACCTCCTGGGTGTCGGCAAACTTCATTCCGCTGCCGCGGGCCCCGGTCAGGCCGAGGGTCATGTAATAAATGCCAAGGACGATATCCTGGGTGGGTACGATGATGGGGCTGCCGTTGGCCGGCGACAATATATTGTTGGATGCCAGCATCAGCACCCTTGCCTCGATCTGGGCTTCCATGGACAGCGGAATGTGCACGGCCATCTGGTCGCCGTCAAAGTCGGCGTTAAACGCGGTGCAGACCAGGGGATGGAGCTGGATGGCCTTTCCTTCGATGAGCACCGGCTCAAAAGCCTGGACGCCCAGGCGGTGAAGCGTCGGGGCGCGATTGAGCATCACAGGGTATTCCTTGACCACCTCGTCCAGGGTATCCCAGACCTCAGGAGTCCGCTTTTCCACCCATTTCTTGGCGCTTTTGACAGTGGTGACAATGCCTTTTTGCTCCAGGCGATGATAGATAAAGGGCTTGAACAGCTCAAGGGCCATTTCCTTGGGAATCCCGCACTGGTGCAGCCGCAGATCCGGCCCGATGGTAATCACGGACCGGCCGGAATAGTCCACGCGCTTGCCCAGAAGGTTCTGGCGGAACCGGCCCTGCTTGCCCTTTAAGGTCTCGCTCAGGGATTTTAAGGGGCGCTTGTTGGTGCCGGTGACCACACGGCCCTGGCGGCCGTTGTCTATGAGCACGTCAACGGCTTCCTGCAGCATGCGCTTTTCATTGCGCACGATGATATCCGGTGCCCGCAGTTCCATTAAACGGCTCAACCGGTTGTTGCGGTTGATCACCCGGCGATACAGGTCATTTAAATCCGAGGAGGCAAACCGCCCGCCTTCCAGCGGAACCAGTGGCCGCAGATCAGGGGGCAGCACGGGAATAACATCTAAAATCATCCAGATGGGATCCAGGCCGGACTTGCGAAACGCGTCCACCACCTTGAGCCGCTTGGCCAGTTTCTTGCGCTTGGCATCAGAGCCGGTCTCCATGATATCGGTACGCAGTTCCTTATACAAGGCCTCGATATCGATGCGCTCCAGGAGAACCTTGATGGCCTCGGCCCCGATGCCGGCCTCGAACTTGTTACCGTAAAGCTGCCGCGCCTCCCGGTATTTTTCTTCAGAAAGCAGCTGCAGTTTGGAAAGACCCGTGTCCTTGGGATCCATCACGATAAAATTGTCAAAATACAGAACTTTTTCCAGGTTCTTTAAGGTCAGGTCCAACAGGTTGCCGATTTTGCTCGGCAGGCTGCGCAGAAACCAGATATGGGTTACCGGCGAAGCCAGGTCAATGTGGGCCATGCGCTCACGCCGAACCTTTGACTGGATTACCTCCACGCCGCATTTCTCGCAGATGACCCCCCGGTGCTTCATGCGCTTGTACTTGCCGCAGTTGCACTCATAATCCTTGATGGGGCCAAAAATTTTTGCACAAAACAAACCATCGCGTTCCGGTTTAAAAGTCCGGTAGTTGATGGTCTCGGGCTTCTTGATCTCGCCGTGCGACCAACTCCGGATCTGTTCCGAGGAGGCCAGAGAGACCTTGACCCCTTTATATCGGTTGGGATTTTTCGGCTTGATGAAAAAATCGTAGATCGTTTCCAATGCGATCTCCTTGCATGAAAAATAAAATTATTCGCTGTCTTCTTCCACCAGCGTTATATCAAGGCCCAGACTCTGCAATTCCTTGGTCAGAACCCGGAAAGATTCGGGCAACCCAGGCTCAAAAACATTCTGGCCCTTGACGATTTTTTCGTACATGCGGGTTCTGCCGGCCATGTCATCGGACTTCACCGTCAAAAACTCCTGCAGGCAATGGGCTGCCCCATAGGCCTCAATGGCCCAGACCTCCATTTCCCCGAGCCGCTGGCCGCCGAACTGGGCCTTGCCCCCGAGGGGCTGCTGGGTGACCAGGGAATAGGGACCGATGGATCGGGCATGGAGCTTATCGGCAACCAGATGATGCAGTTTGAGCATGTACATGGCACCCACGGTGACTTTCTCGTCAAAAGGCAAGCCGGTGCGGCCGTCATAGAGCGTGGCCTGTCCCGAGGGGCTGACCCCGGCCTCAGAGAGCAGATCCTTGATCTCTTCTTCCCTGGCACCGTCAAACACGGGGGTGGCCATAAAGACACCTTCAGAGGTGTTTTCAGCCAGGAGCTGAACATCGGAATCCGATATATCCTTGATTTGATCGGCTTGGTTCTTGCCGGAAAAAATTCTTTTGAATTTTTTCCGCAGTTCCTCGGTTTTGCCCTCGGCCAGCAGTGCATTGACCTGATCTCCGAGGCCTTTTGCAGCCCTTCCGAGATGGATTTCAAGAATCTGGCCCACGTTCATCCGCGACGGCACGCCCAGGGGACTTAAAACCATGTCCACGGTGCGGCCGTCAGCAAAATAGGGCAGATCTTCTTCCGGCAAAATCCGGGAAACAACGCCCTTATTGCCGTGCCGGCCCGCCATTTTGTCGCCCACGGAAAGGGTCCGCTTCATGGCCACGTAGATCTTGATCATCTTGATGACCCCGGGGGGCAGTTCATCGCCCTTTTCAATGGAGCTGACCTGGTGCTCAAAGGCAGATTTGGCCATTTCAGCCTGTTCGCGGTAGCGCGACAGGATGTCGGCCACCTTTTCCTCGGCCTTTTTGTCCTTTAAAGAAATCTGCCCGAATTTGGCCAGGGGAATATCGGCCAGCATCTTTTTTTCAATCCGGACATCTTTGGCAATCAGAACCTTCTGGCCGTCTGTGAGGCTTTCTGAGCACTGCTTGCCGGCCAGAACGGCAATGATCTCGTTTCTGGCCGCCTCCTCGATGATCTTTAGCTCATCATCGCGGTCCTTTTCCAGGGCGGCGATTTCCTCATCCTCGATTGCCCGGGACCGGTCGTCTTTTTCCACGCCGCGGCGGGAAAACACCTTGACATCGGTGACAATCCCGGAAATCCCGGGCGGCACCCGCAACGAGGTATCTTTTACATCCCCGGCCTTTTCCCCGAATATGGCCCGAAGCAGTTTTTCCTCGGGAGACAGCTGGGTTTCGCCCTTGGGCGTGACCTTGCCCACAAGGATATCAGCCGGTCCCACCTCGGCACCGAGCCGAATGATGCCGCTTTCATCCAGATCCTTGAGGGCCTCTTCCCCCACGTTGGGAATATCGCGGGTGATTTCCTCCCGGCCCAGCTTGGTGTCCCTGGCCAGCACCTCAAATTCCTCAATATGCACGGAGGTAAACACGCCATCTTTGACCAGGCGTTCACTGACCAGAATGGAGTCTTCAAAATTGTAGCCTCCCCAGGGCATAAACGCCACTGTCACGTTTTTGCCCAGCGCCAGTTCCCCGTTGTCCGTGGCCGGACCGTCGGCAATGATTTCACCGGCGCGCACCCGTTCGCCCTTCTTGACAATGGGCCTGTTGTTAAAACAGGTATTCTGGTTGGAACGCACGAACTTGCCCAGGTTGTATATGGTCACATCCTTCTGGGACGGATCATCTGAAGGATCATGCTGCAGTACAATTCTGGAGGCATCCACATCCACCACCGTTCCGTCGCGCTTGGCCACAACCGTGACGCCGGAATCCCGGGCCACAATGCCTTCCACTCCGGTGCCCACCAGGGGCGCCTCGGTATTTAAAAGGGGTACGGCCTGGCGCATCATATTCGAACCCATCAGCGCCCGGTTGGCATCATCGTTTTCCAGAAACGGGATCAGCGAGGCACTGATGCTCACCAGCTGGTTGGGCGAGACATCCATGAGTTCGATGCGGTCTTTTTCAACCATCATGAACTCGCCGTCCACCCGTGAAATCACCACCGGGTTCACATATCGGTTCTTGTCATCCACCGGTGCGTTGGCCTGGGCAATGGGATGATCCTTTTCCTCAAAGGCTGAAAGCAGCCGAATCTGGTTGGAAACCGTGGCATTTTCCACCACCCGGTACGGGGTTTCGACAAATCCGTATTCATTGACCCGGGCATATGTACAAAGCGAAACAATGAGTCCGATATTGGGACCTTCCGGGGTTTCAATGGGGCAGATCCGGCCGTAATGGGACGGATGTACGTCGCGCACCTCAAAGCCGGCCCGGTCCCGGGTCAGCCCGCCCGGTCCCAAAGCGCTTAAGCGCCGTTTGTGGGTTGTTTCCGAAAGCGGGTTGGTCTGGTCCAGAAACTGCGACAGCTGACTGGTGCCGAAAAACTCCTTGACCACGGCCGAAACCGGCTTGGGATTGACCAGGTCATTGGGCATGAGCGCATCGACTTCCTGCATGCTCATGCGCTCCTTGATGGCCCGCTCCATACGCACAAGCCCAATGCGGTACTGATTTTCCAGCAACTCGCCAACGGCCCGCACCCGCCGGTTGCCCAGGTGGTCGATGTCGTCAACAACGCCCTGGGTGTCGCGCAGCTCCACCAGTATCCGGGCGGTCTGCAGGATATCCTCCCGGCGCAGGGTCCGCATGTCCATCGGGGTGTCGATATTTAAACGATGATTGAGCTTGAGCCGGCCCACGCTGGACAGGTCGTAATAGGCGGTTTTAAAAAACAGATGATCCACAAAATCCTGGGCCACCTCCGCGGTCACCGGGTTGCCCGGCCGCAGGCGCCGGTAAATATCAATTAATGCCTCTTCCTTGGTTTTGGCCTTGTCCAGAAGCAGGGTCTTTCGAATGCACTGGCCGGTAAAAGGGCCTTCCATGACCAGGAGTTCAAACCACTTTACCCCGGCGGCAGACATCTGCTCCAGCAGATCCGGCTCCACTGGATCATTGGAGTGGGCAATGACCTCGCCGGTTTCCGGGTGGAGCACATCCGAGGCAATCACGCGCTGCTGGAGTTCCTCTGTGGTCATGGGCACATGTTCCATGCCCGCGGCCTGAAGCTGCCGGATGGCGCGCTTGGTAATCATGCGGCCCTTTCTGACCAGCACTTCGCCGGTTTCCGGGTGCACAATGTCTTCGCCCGGGCGTTCGCCCTTGAGAAATTCCGGATTCAGCTTCCGGACAAATTTCTCGTTTTTGATAAACACTTTTTCGGTATGGTAAAAATAGGACAGGATATCGTCATCGGTGTAGCCCAGCGCCTTAAACAGCAGGGTGAGCGGAAACTTCCGCCGCCGGTCGATTCGCACGTAAACGATATCCTTGGGATCGATTTCCATGTCAATCCAGGAGCCGCGCACCGGAATAATCCGGGCGCTGTAAATGATCCGCCCGCTGGAATGGGTCTTGCCCTTGTCATGATCGAAAAACACGCCCGAGGAGCGGTGCAGCTGACTGACCACCGCACGTTCCGTGCCGTTGATGATAAAAGTTCCGCGTTCGGTCATCAGGGGGATGGTGCCGAAATAAATCTCCTGTTCCTTGATGTCCCGGATGTTGGAAACCCCCGTGGTCTTGTCGACGTCATAGACCACCAGGCGCACCCGGATCCGGACGGAAATTTCATGGGTCATGCCCCGGTTGATGCATTCATTGACCGAATGTTTGACCTCTCCGAAATGGTATGAAACAAATTCCAGAGAAGCCGTTCCGGTGAAATCCTTGACGGGAAACACCGAATTGAACACAGCCTGCAGACCACTGTCTTTTCGATTTTCGGGAGCAACTCCCATCTGCAGAAACCGCTGGTAGGATTCGCGTTGAATCCCGATAAGATCCGGGATGTCCACAATGGACTGAATGCGACCGAAATTTTTCCGAAATCGTTTATATTTCGGCGGATTTCCTGTCATTTCGTCTCCAGCATATATCGTATTAAAATCAATTTGCGAAAACCGGCCGCCGGATGGCTTCCGGTGCCGATTTTCGCAATTTTATCATGATCACATGTCTGTGCTCTGTGCATGTATTTGCGCCGGATTGGATATAAAAAAGGCGCCTGAGCAAAGGCAGGCTACTTGATTTCGATTGTGGCACCCACGCCTTCGAGCTGTGCTTTGATCTTGTCGGCTTCTTCCTTGACCACGCCTTCCTTGACAGGCTTTGGCGCTTCTTCGACCATGGCTTTGGCTTCCTTGAGGCCCAGACCGGTGATGGCACGCACTTCCTTGATAACCTGAATCTTTTTGTCGCCCACTGCGGACAGGACCACGTCAAACTCGGTCTTTTCCTCTTCGGCTGCAGCGCCTTCACCGCCTGCTGCCGGCGCGCCGGCCACTGCCACGGGTGCTGCAGCGGAAACGCCGAATTTTTCTTCCAGTTCCTTGATCAGTTCGGAAAGTTCCAGAACGGTCATGTTAGCAATAAAATCAATTACATCTTCTTTGGTGATGTCAGCCATTGGGTATCTCCTTGGTATTCATTTACACGATCATTCGAGTAAGTTTTAAAAGTCATTGTTGCGGTGTTTCCCCGATAAGACGATCCAGAGGCCTAAGCCGCCTCTTTCTGGTCGTTTATGGCCTTGAGGGCATAAACCAGACGCTCGGGAACATTGTTAAGGGCCCGAACCAGACCTGTGGGAACGGCATTCATGGTGCCCAGCACGGTTGCCAGCAGCACGTCGCGCGACGGCAATTCCGAAAGCCGCTTGATGCCCTCGACGTCAAGAACACTGCCGTCCATTACGCCGGCTTTGATCTCGAGCTTATCATTGTCCTTGGCAAACTCGCAGAGCACCTTGGCCGGCGCCACCGGATCATCATAGCTCATGGCCACGGCGCTGGGGCCTTCAAACTGCTGCCGAAGCAATTCCACATCGGTTTGCTCTGCGGCCCGGATCAAAAGGGTGTTTTTCACCACTTTAAACTCAATGCCGGCCTGCCTGAGCTTTGAGCGCAAATCATTGATTTTTGTGACATTGAGCCCTTTATAATCCACAAGCACAAGGATTTTTTTCTGCTCGAATTTCTCGTGAAGGGCTGAAACGAGCTCCTGCTTTTGCGAAAGCGTTAACACTGACTCCACCTCCTTTCTGAATCTGTAAAAACCACGGGCCTCCACATCATCAGAAAGCCTGCCTCAGTAGGCCGGAAAATCATTTTTCCGATTATACACGCCACGCCTGACGGGGTGAACCTACGGTCTTTGACAGATTAATGATTAAATATCGCAATTCATATCGATATATATGGCAAGCGCGACCCCGGACTGTGGTTGGGATCGCGGGTCCCAAGCCTAATCGGCAATCCTTATTTGAGCAATTCCTTCACAAACACCGGGTCCACCTTGAAGCCGGGACCCATGGTTGTGGAAACGGCAATGGAGCGCAGATACGTTCCCTTGCTGGCCGCCGGCTTCAGGCGAAGCACCGTGTCCATAAACGCCCGGACATTGTCGAGCAGTTTTTCCGGACCAAAGGAGACCTTGCCCATGGGCGCATGAACGATGCCGGTTTTATCCACCCGGAAATCGACCTTACCGGCCTTGAGCTCATTAACCGCCCGGGTCACATCAAAGGTGACCGTACCGGTCTTGGCATTGGGCATCAGGCCTCGCGGGCCGAGGATTTTGCCGATCTTTCCCACCGACCCCATCACATCCGGGGTGGCCACCGCCTTGTCAAAATCAAACCAGCCGCCCTTGATCTTTTCAATCAAATCATCATTGCCCACGTAGTCGGCTCCGGCTTCCTGGGCTTCCTTTTCCTTTTCACCCTTGGCAAAAACCAGGACCCTGACCTCTTTTCCAAGTCCATGAGGCAGAACAACGGATCCGCGAACCATCTGATCGGCGTGGCGGGGATCGACTCCAAGTTTGGTGGCAATATCAACGGTTTCATCAAAACGGACATAGGAGGACTCTACTGCTGCCGATACCGCGGCGGCAAAATCCAGCCGTTCCTGGAGATCAAACCTGGACTTGATTTCCCTGTATTTTTTGCTCCGTTTGCGCATTGTTTTTCCCTTAAGCTCCTTGATTGACCTTTAGACCACTTCAAGCCCCATGCTTCTGGCCGTGCCCTCGATAATCCGGCAGGCATTTTCCATGTCCGGGGCATTTAAATCCGGCATCTTGGTTTTGGCGATTTCTTCCACCTGGGCCTGGGTCACCTTGCCGACTTTTTCGGCTTTGGGGCTGCCCGAACCCCTTGCAATACCGGCGGCTTTTTTCAACAGCACAGCGGCCGGCGGGGTTTTGGTGATAAACGTAAAGGTTTTGTCCTGGTATATGGTGATCACCACAGGAGTGATCATGCCTTCGTCATTTGCGGTTCTGGCGTTAAACGCCTTGCAGAAATCCATGATATTCACCCCGTGCTGCCCCAGTGCGGGACCAATGGGCGGTGAAGGATTGGCCTTTCCCGCCGGCACCTGGAGCTTTACCTGGGCTACGACTTTTTTCGCCATGTCTTAAACATCTCCTGTTCTAATTTTTCGCCACCTGAACAAAATCAAGTTCCACGGGCGTGGAGCGCCCGAAAATGCTCACCAGCACCTTGAGTTTTCCCTTTTCCGGGTTGACATCTTCCACGGTACCGTTGAAATTGGTAAACGGTCCGTCAATGACGCGGACCTCGTCTCCGACTTCAAAATAAAACTTGGGCTGGGGCTTTTGCTGCCCGGCTTCCATCTTGTGAATAATCTGATCGGCCTCTTCATCGGAAATGGGCGCAGGCCGATCCCGCCCCCCGAGAAATCCCGTTACCTTTGCCGTGTTTTTTACCAGATGCCAGGTGTCTTCATCCAATTCCATCCGAACCATGATGTAACCCGGATAGAATTTCCGGCTGGAGGTTTTTCGCTTGCCCTTGACCAATTCCACCACCTGTTCGGTGGGCACCACAACTTCGCCGAATTTTTCCGGACGGGCACAGGTGGCAATGCGCTCCTCAAGGTTTTGCTTCACCTTGTTTTCAAAGCCGGAATAAACATGGATGATATACCAATTCAACGCCACGCCTCAACTCCCTTGCTAACTCAATTCTACAGGATCAAACGGACGAGGCTGGACAAACCCATGTCCACAACGCCCAAAAAAATGGCGATAATGAATACGAAAACCAAAACAACAGCGGTTGTGCCGATTGTTTCCTTGCGCGACGGCCAGGCAACACGGCCCAGCTCCACCTTAACTTCCCGAAGAAACTGGATCCACTTGCCAAAATAGCGATCCAGCAGCCGCAACACTGCACTCTGTCCTCCGGCGCTGCTCTGGGAGCCGGACAATGCGGGCTTTGACTTTCCCGAGGCCCCGCTTGCCACCGCAGATCCTTTCCCAGAGCCGCCTGCAGCAACCGCCTGCTTGTCATCAGCGTTGCTGGAGACAGAATCGCCGGCGTCCTTTTTTTTCTTTTTCTGCTCGGCCGGCTTTTTTTTCTGCATTCTTGCCATTTCGGCTCCTAAAATATCGAAAGCTCAAAGTTGGAATGCCCTTTTCAGGTCGCATCTGACATCCCAACCTTTGAGCTTTTCGTTGATTTTTGGCAGGCCAGGAGGGATTTGAACCCCCAACCACCGGATTTGGAGTCCGACGCTCTGCCGTTAGAGCTACTGGCCTGAATTAATTCCCCATGGCCAATCCGCCAGCGGTAATTTATTTGGTTTCCCGGTGAAGCGTATGGGTATGACAAAACCGGCAGTATTTTTTGAATTCCAGCCGATCCGGCTTGGTACGCTTATTCTTTGTGGTGGAATAATTCCGCCGCTTACAATCCATACAGGCTAAGGTCACTTTGACTTTCAAGGGTCTACTCCCTGCTGCTGAGCTATTCTATGATTTCACTGACAACACCGGCCCCCACGGTCCGGCCGCCTTCACGCACCGCAAAGCGCAGCCCCTCCTCCATGGCGATCGGGGTGATGAGATCGGCCGTGATGGTCACGTTATCTCCGG
>JAGTVF010000038.1 GCA_018224315.1 Desulfobacterales bacterium
CTGATCCGGTTTGTGGCGGAAAACTCCAAAATTCCCGTGCTCAAGCACTACAAGGGGGTCTGCCACGTATACGTGGACGCCTCGGCAGAACCGGCCATGGCCATGGAAATCTGCATGAATGCCAAGGTTCAGCGCCCGGGGGTGTGCAATGCCATGGAAACCCTTTTGGTGCACCAGGATGCAGTCCAAAGTTTTCTGCCGGAAATGGCCCGGCAGTTTGCCGAAGCCGGCGTGGAGCTGCGGGGATGTGAAAAAACCCGCCAATTTCTGCCGGATATGACGGCTGCCACGGAAGCCGACTGGCCGGAGGAATACCTGGATCTGATTTTGGCGGTGAAAACTGTTGAATCTATGGACGAGGCCCTTGCCCATATTGCCGCCTACAGCTCTTCGCACACAGAAGCCATTGTCACGAGCCATTACCAGCGCGCCCACCGGTTTTTGCAGGAGACGGACTCGTCTGTGGTGCTGGTCAACGCCTCCACCCGGTTTAACGACGGCGGCCAGCTTGGCCTGGGCGCGGAAATGGGCATCAGCACATCCAAGCTTCATGCCTTCGGTCCCATGGGCCTTCGGGAACTGACCACCACCAAGTTCGTGGTTCTGGGAACCGGCCAGATCCGGACGTAATTCAGGTATGGATCCGATGCAAATCAAGGCCGGGCTTTTCGGGGGGACGTTTAATCCAGTGCATCTGGCCCATCTGCGCATGGCCGAGGAGGTGCGCGAGGCCTTCGGCCTGGACAAAATCTATTTCATCCCCGCTGCCAATCCCCCCCACAAAACAGACAAGGACCTGGTTCCGGCCCGGGACCGTTATGAAATGCTTCAGGCCGCCATTTCCGAAAACCCGGGTTTTGAAATTTCGGACGCGGAGCTGCGCCGGCCGGGACGATCCTATACCATTGACACGGTAAACCAGGTCTTTGCCATGCTGCCGGAAGGGGCCCGCTGCTTTTTGATCATGGGCCTGGACGCGTTTGTGGAAATCGACACCTGGAAGGATTACCATCGCCTGTTTGACACCATCGAGGTGATTGTTATCTCCCGTCCGCAGGGCCGGGACACGAAATCCGGTGCCGGGAGCAAATCCCGGCCGGCACCTGCGGACCCGGCGGAAAAAATGGCAGAGGTGATTTTCAACCGCATATCTGCCGGTTATGAATATGATCCGGCGGCCCGGCGGTTTCAACACCCGGAAAAACAGGCGGTTTACTGGTTTGAGGCAACGGCTTTGGATATTTCCGCCAGCCGGATTCGTTCTCTGGCCGCACAGGGAAAATCCATCCGCTACCTTGTGCCCGGGGCGGCAGAGCGCTATATTTATCAAAAGGGGTTGTATAAATGACAGAGGCCAAAACCGAACCGGATTTAAAACCTTTTGTAGAAGCCATCCTGGGCCGAAAGGCAATGGCGCTGGTGGCCTTAGACGTTGCCCGGGTCACGGACGTGGCAGACGTGTTTATGATCTGCAGCGGCCGGTCCAGCCGGCAGGTATCGGCCATTGCCGAATATGTGGAATCCGAGCTCAAAAAAGCCGGAATCCGGCCGTTGAGTGTTGAAGGGGTCAAGGACGGCCAGTGGGCCCTGATTGATTATGGCCATGTGATCATCCATATTTTTTATGATCCGGTGCGTTGGTTTTACGACCTGGAAAGCCTGTGGGCCGATGCCCGGCGCATCGATTTGTCTGCATACCCCCAAGTTCAACAAACGGCTGAAGGAAGCGATGACAGCGATGAATGATTTTCCCAAAAACCGATGCCTGCTTTTGATCTTAGACGGCTGGGGCCTTGGCCCGGCCGGGCCGGACAATGCATTGTCTGTTGCCAATACCCCGTTTCTCGACCGCCTCATGGAAACCTGCCCGCATACTTATCTGGAATGCACGGGTCCGGCCGTGGGTTTGCCGGAAGGGGTCATGGGAAACTCCGAGGTGGGCCATTTAAACATTGGTGCCGGCCGGGTGGTATATCAGGTTTTGCTGCGCATTGACCTGGCCATCAAGGACGGCTCTTTTTTTGAAAACCCGGCTTTGGCCGAAATAATGCAAACCGTGCGCGACAAGGGCTCAGCCCTTCATCTCATGGGACTTGCCTCGGATGCCGGGGTCCACAGCCAGCTGGCCCACCTGTTTGCCCTGGTGGAAATGGCCGGTCGCTACGGGCTCGAAAAGGTTTATATCCATCCGATTTTAGACGGCAGAGACACCCCGCCGGACAGCGGCGTGGGGTATGTAGGCCAAATCAAAGAGAACCTGGAAAATCATCCGTATGCCAAAATCGCCACTTTGTGCGGCCGTTATTATGCCATGGACCGCGACACCCGCTGGGACCGCACGCAAATGGCTTATGATCTCTATACATTGGGACAGGGAGAGCCGGAAAGCGACCCGGTGCGCGCCGTGGAAAACGCCTACAGCAGGGAAGAGACGGATGAGTTCGTCAAGCCCGTGGTCATCACGGACGGCCAGGGCGGCCCCGTGGGCACGGTGGCTGATGACGACGGCATTATTTTCTACAACTTCCGCCCGGACCGGGCCCGGCAGATCACCCGGGCGTTTACCGAAGACGCTTTTGAGCATTTTGAGCGCACAAAGCAGCCCAAATTGTCCGGCTATGTCACCATGACCCAGTTTGATGAAGCCTTTGACCTGCCCGTGGCCTTCGGCCCGGTTCACCTGACAAATATCGTGGGCGAGGTGATCAGCAAAAACGGGCTGCGCCAGCTGCGCATGGCCGAAACCGAGAAATATGCCCATGTGACCTATTTTTTCAACGGCGGGGAGGAAACCCCGTTTGAAAACGAGGACAGAAAGCTCATTCCTTCTCCCCGGCAGGTGCGCACCTATGATGAAAAACCCGAAATGAGCGCCTATGAGGTGGCCGAAGAAGCCGTGTCCCGCCTTGCGTCGGAAAATTATGATCTGATCGTGATCAATTTCGCCAATATGGACATGGTGGGCCACACCGGGGATATGGAGGCGGCTGTAAAGGCGGCCGAGGCTGTGGATGCGTGCGTAAACAAGGTGGTCACATGCGCCCGCGAGCACGGGTACGTCTCATTGGTGACCGCTGATCACGGCAACTCGGACCAGCTCCGGGAGCCTGACGGCTCACCCCACACCGCCCATACCATGAACCCTGTCCCGTTTGTGCTTTGCGGCAAAAACCTTTCCGGAACAAAGCTGCAGCACGGAGTGCTCGGGGATATCGGCCCGACGATCTTCTGTCTTATGGGCATTGACCAGCCCGAAGAGATGACCGGAAAGAATCTGATCCAAACCTGAAATTTCAAAGCAAGGACAGGCCGGAGCCATGGAAACCCGCAAAGACGTTGAGACCATCACCGATTATCTGACCGGAAAAACCCTTGCCAACGTGGGTGCCGAGGCCAACCGCCAGGCTGTGGAGCGCCTGCTGGTGGAACAGAAAGGCTTTTTGCCACAAGACATTGCCGTGAATCTGCCGCTTCGGTTTACCGCCGCCGGCCGTCCCCATGAAACCGCCCTGGACCTGGTGGTGTTTGTGGAAACCCGGCCGTTTATGGTGATCAAGTGCGCGGCCGGATCCCTGGATTCAAGGCAAAAAGAGGTGGTGGCCGCAGCCCGGATTCTTTCGCCGGAAAACATCGTGCCTTATGCGGCCGCATCTGACGGCCAGACCGCCCTGGTCTATGACGCGCTTTCCGGCAAACAGATCGGAGAAGGAGCAGATGCCCTGCCGGATGCCCAAAGCGCTGCGCGCCTGATGCAGGAGACCCGGCCGGTTGCTTTGCCGGAAAAGCGCCGGGAAAAAGAATACCTGATTTTCCGCTCCTATGACATGATGAATGTCAATGTCTGCAGACCGGTTCAGGATGAATCCGGCTGATGCCGGAAAGGAAGCGTGTGTGGAAAAAACCGCTGTTGACTTTTTGTTTGTTTTAAATGCCGCCATTACCAATATCCGGCTGTACCCGCCCACAAGCGAAATTATCCAGACCTCTGTTGCGCGAATGGAAACGGCTTTAAAAGAGGTGCTGGCAGACGGCGAGCCCCTGGAGTTTGCCGAATCAGAGAAAAATCTGCTGGCCGCCGGCCAGCCTTTGCCGGAAAAACAGCAGCAGCGGCCTCAGATCCGTTCCTTTCTGTCAATGCTGCTGGATTTCGGCATCAAGAGCATCACCTTTTTGCCGGGCATCACCGGCCCGGAAATTTCCCAATTTCTCCAGCTGATGGGAAAATCGCCGGAAGAGATCCAAAACGCCGGCGGCCTGGGTCAAATGCTGGAAAATGCCGGCGTATCCCACATTGCCATTGACGAAAAAATATACGTGGAAAAGGATGCTGACCGGCAGATTGTATCGGGGCTGGACATCAGTGATACGGATTTTGTCCGGTACCTGCTGGGCGAAGGCTCTGCGGATCAGCAAACCATTGACCAGGTCCGGGAGATGGCCGCCGACCCGGGATGGTTTGCCCGGGTGTTTGAAACCGGCGCCCGTTACCTGCTTGATCAGCACGCGGATACAACCCGGGCCGAACAGACCCGGCTGGCCGGCCGCATGCTCGATTCCCTGGCAGGGCTTTCAGGTGAAGACACGGAGCAGATTTTAAAATCCATTTCAGAAGCCTTTAATCAAACCCACCAGGACGTGCGTTTAGCAGATCCGGCAGATACCATCGGCAAACTGCTGGAGCAGTACAAGCAGGCGGCAGAGCCGGCCACCCCCCCGGAGCGCCCCAAGACCGTCAAGGAGGCCCTGTCCCGGATTTTAAAAGGCGATCACGACCCTTTTCTGGATCAAAAAACTGCAGACGTTCTGCCCAGGGCAGCCATGCAGATGGCCCGGCAGCAAAAACACGATATGCTGGCGGCCCTGACAGCGCAGATGGGAAAAGCCCTGCGCGATGACTCCCCGGAGGTGCGCCGGGCCGTGGCAAGGATCATGGCCGAAACCGATGAGCAGATGGAGACCTCAGAGCATCTTGATCAGCGCATTGCCATGTCGAAAAAACTCGTTGAGTGGATCAAGGGCGAAGACCGCATTTCAGATGAATATGAGCAGGTGACCCGCCGGCTGGAAAACCTGGCTGAAACCGTCATAACCCAAAAAGACTCTGCGGCGGATGCCGAACACATCCTCGAGGCCTACGCCCTGATCCGCGACGGCCGGCTCTCCAAGCCGGAAGCCATCCAGGCGTTGGCCGCAAATATGCTCCAGCAGCTTTCCACGGAACAGGTCCTGGAAATGGTGCTCAGCAAGACGGGAAAGACTTCAGACACGGGAAATGAAGACATCCGTTCCCTTGTGATCCTGGGCGCGACCACCATTGACCGCCTGCTTGACCGGCTGCATGACAGTAA
>JAGTVF010000039.1 GCA_018224315.1 Desulfobacterales bacterium
CGGGCCGCTCTTTTTCAATCATTTCTGAAAACCCGGTGTAAGCCGCCGCAGTGATTCCGTAGGAAGCCAGAGACAAGGCCGCCTGCTGCGCTGACGGCGCTGTGGTGCCCAGCACCGCAGTCACCTGTGCGCCGTTTTGATGAAAATATTTTGCGATATACTGCCCGATGCCGTTTTTTTTTCGGCCGGCACCGATGATGACTGTTTTCATCAGATCTCTTTCAGTCTGTCCGGCTCTTTGTCAAGTTGATCTTGCAAAACCCGGAACCCTATATTATCAATCCAATTTTAATTCAAGTGCAATTAAACTTTCTTAGCAGGTAAAGACCGCCTGATGCAACAGCAGGAAATACGTCTGACAGTACTTGACGCCATGGATCAATCCACTTTAGATTATGCCGCTTAAAAATTCAAAGCTCCCGCAGCCATAAATACAGAAGAACAAGCAGGAACAACCCATGAAAAAATTGGAAAATCTGTTTGATCAATATGAACCCAAATACGGACTGCTCTTTTGTCTGGCACTGGCGGCTATTATAAAATTTCTTCTGCTTTTTCTGTTTGACAAGCCGATCAATACAGACGGAGCGCTTTATATTTCCATTGCCAAACATTTTGCCGCTGGCCGGTTCAGCGAGGGTCTGGCCCTGTATCCAATGCCCTTTTATCCCGCACTCATCGCCCTGGTTCATTTCATCATCCCCAGCTGGGACCTGGCAGCCCGCCTGCTTTCCATTTTTTTTATGACCTTTTCCATTCTCCCGCTTTACTTTCTGACACAGGATTTGTTTAACCGGCGTGCGGCATTCTGGGCGGCCTTTGCATTTGCCGTATCCCCCATGTTTAATGAATGGTCCGTGGATGTCATCCGGGGCACGGGTTTTGTGTTCTGCGTCCTGTGGGCGGTATGGCTGGGTCAAAAAGCCCTTAAATTTGAAAAACCGGCATTTTTTGTCTGGACCGGAGGGGTCTCGGTTATTTCCTTCTTGTTTCGCGTTGAAGGAATCTTTTTAATTGTTTTTTTCCCTTTGTTTTGCATTGTCCGAATGCTGCAGAAACCCAAAACTGCTGTTTCTGTGGCCAAAGGGTTGATGCTTTGGCTCGCTTTCATTGCCGTTCTGGGTGGAGCCGGCTTAACTGCAGCCCATTTAAACCAGATGCCGGTCAACCGCCTGGACTCAGTGACAAGCAAAGCAGCTGCCGCCTTACAGTTCGAGTTCATGGACAAATATATGGCGCGCTACAAAGCCCTTGAGAAATTGGAAGGGACCGCGCCTTTTTATCACGGACGACAGAACCTGCTGGAAACCACCCGCCATTTTATGTACCTGGTTTATCTTACGGGTTTTGGAAAAATCTTCATTAAAGTCATATTCCCCTGTTTTTTTGTGGCGCTGTTTTTTTCCTCCTGGCGGCCGATGCAAGTCCAGCATGCTTTTATTCTTGGCCTGATCGGTTTTTACCTGTTGTTGGTCTATCTCAACTTGATTAATCGGGATTTCATGCAGCACAGATTTTTATTTGCACCGGCATGCCTTGTCTACCCATGGGTGGGACAAGGTCTGAACAATCTGTTTGTGCGGGCAAGATATTCTTTTCGGCCGAAATTCTGGCTTTTTTGTTTTTTGATTGTTTTTGCTGCCGTACCCGCCATGAAGGGATTTCATTCAGTTGTTGAAAGGGATGACGGCGTAATCATAGAAGCCGGCCATTTTGCCAAACAAAACAAATTGCTGCAGGATGCCAGGGTGCTGACAAATGATGCGCAGTTACCCTACTATGCCGGATTAACCATTGATCAATTTGAGCGCACACCCAAAAAATACAAAGATGATTATGCCGGCATGGAAAAATTTGCAATAAAAAAGCACATCGATATCATTTATATCAAAGTGTCGGATGAAAAAGACATCATGCCGCAATTTTCAGGATACCGGCTGATCAAAAAATTCCCCAGTGACGACCGGATAATATATATTTTTGGGTCCGAGCAGTTCTGCAAGGACAAGGGACTGCTGCAATGACCTGCTTCCGCCATGTAATCCTTGACCGTGACGGCGTGCTCAACTATGAGGCACCCGGCGGATATGTGACAGATCCGGACCAGTGGGTCTGGATTGGGGGGGTGCTGGAGGCCCTGGGCCAAATGGCGCAAGCCGGGCTCCGGCTTTCTGTGGCCACCAATCAAAGCTGTGTCGGACGCGGGATCATAGATCTGCAGACACTGGAGGCCATCCATGACCGGATGCGCCGGGATACTGCGGCAAAAGGCGTATTTTTTACGGGTATTCATTTTTGTCCCCACACCCCTGATCAGGGCTGCAGGTGCCGCAAACCCGCTGCCGGTCTCATAGAACAGGCCATCCGCCAATCCGGAATTTCCGAAAACCAGACTGTATTTATCGGTGATTCACAAAGCGATCTGCAGGCCGGCCGGGCAGCGGGCATTGCAGCCTGGCTGGTGCGCACAGGCAAGGGAAAAAATACCGAGGCGGCCTTGAAAGATGGCTTGATACAAGGTATCAGCAAAGAAAACGTGCAAATTTTCGACGATTTGGGCCAGGTCTGTGCGGCTCTGCTTGCAACGGCTTGAAGAAAAAGGACATGACATGACAACGTTTGCCGATATTGTTGCCGAACACAACCAGGTGCTCGGCGATTCGATGGCATCATTTGAAAAACATTTCGATCCGGCACTGGCGGTTTGTATCCATTGTCTGCAAAACCAGGGAAAGCTGCTGATCTGCGGAAACGGCGGATCGGCTGCTGATGCCCAGCATTTTGCCGCTGAACTGGTGGGCCGGTATGAAAAGGAAAGAAGCCCGTGGCCGGCTGTTGCCCTTTGCGTGGACACCTCCATTATCACGGCTTTGGCCAATGACTACGGTTTTGAGCA
>JAGTVF010000040.1 GCA_018224315.1 Desulfobacterales bacterium
AAAAACAGCGCCTGCGACATTGAATACATTCGTCATGTGCTGGGTCTTCTGGATTATGAGATCCAGACCCTGATCGAGGCGCTTGTGCGCTTCAATCCGGTCAAATATGCACTTTTGCGCAATTATCACCGCAAATACGCATTTTATGCGCACATGGCGCTGGCCGAAGATGATCCAAAAACCGAACCGCCTTACGTGCTGGGGCTGGACCAGGAATTGTCCGAATCCCTGGCCGGCGGAAAGGCGGCTCCGCTTTCCCGGCTGATCCGGGATTTTGCCATTCCTGTTCCTGCCGGGATGGTGATGACCACAAGGGCATTTTACCGCCTGCTGGAAACCAATGATCTTACCGCCTTGATTCAGAGACAGCTGGCCCGCATCGGGCCAAACAATCATTCGGAAATAAACGAAATCAGCCAGTCCCTCCAGTTTGCCGTCACCGAAGCCCAAATGCCGCCTGAGCTGGAAAGCGAATTTTTAAGGGGCATAGGGCGCCTGGGCATTGAGAACGCGCCCCTGGCCCTGCGCAGCAGTGCCGTTGGAGAGGATCTGCAGGCTTCTTTTGCCGGACAGTTTAAAACCTGCCTGAATGTGGCGCCGGAAAACTGGTTTGACGCTTATAAACAGGTGGCAGCCAGCAAATACAGCCCGCATGCCATCCATTACCGGATGCGCCGGGGCTTTACCGATCAAATGACACCCATGGCCGTGCTGGTCATGCCCACCATTGCAGCAAAAATCAGCGGGATCCTTTATACCCGCGACCCCCACCGGCCGGAAACGGCCGTATCCTACATGGTCTTGGGCAGCGGGGAGAAACTGGCGGATGGCGGGCAGTACCAGGGCCGGGCCGATTTTGACCGTCAAAGCAGCCGGGTGCGCAAAGTCGCGCCCCGGGACTTTCTGGGCCCGGATATCCTGGAACACCTGTTTGGGCTGGGCATGAAGCTCGAACATGCCGCAGGCCGGGTGCCCCAGGATGTGGAATGGCTTTTGGACGCCTCGGACAAGCTTCACATTCTCCAGTCCAGGCCCCTGGGAATGCCGGTTGCAGATGAACCCGACAGCGATGCGGACTATCCGGAAAACGCAGTTCTGATCACAGGGCAATGGGTCAGTTCCGGACAGACCGCCGGGCGGGTATATAAGCTAAATGATCTGAAATTCTTATCCGACATACCCGACCAGGCTGTTTTGGTGACCGATGAACTGCCGCCGGAACTCACCCTGGTATTAAACCGGGTCCGGGCGGTGGTGGCCCAAAAGGGAAGCCCGGCCTGCCATTTTGCTTCCGTGGCCCGGGAAGCTGGCATTCCGGTGATCTGCAACGCCCGCGGGGCGGCAGAAATCCTGGAAAACCATCAGGATGTGAGCATTGACGGCAACTCGGGAAAAATTCTGGCCGGCACCTTTTTCCGGGCAAAACCCGGCAAAACAGCATCCGGCGAACCGGAAACCCCGGTGATGCAAAAACTGGCTGACGCACTGAAATATGTCTCCCCCCTCACCCTTCCGGATTCTGAAAGTCCGGATTTTTCCATTGGATCCTGCCGGAGTCTTCATGATATTGTCCGGTATGTGCATGAAGCCGGGGTCCGGGAGATGTTTTCCCTGGTCGGCAGACGGGGGCTGGACCGCTACGGTGCCAAGCGCCTGGACTCCGGGCTGCCCCTGGTGATGCATGTGCTCGACGTGCACAAGGGGCTTTCCCCGGAAGCGGCCGGCCAAAAATCCGTTGCGCTCAAAGACATTGAAAGCCGGCCCATGCAGCAGCTCTTTGCCGGTCTGGGATCGCCGGCAGTACAATGGAACAGCGGCATCCTGCACTATGACTGGGATGCTTATTACAAAAGCTCAGCGGATTTCGTGGATGTGGAAAAATCCACCCTTTTCAGCAGTTATGCCATTGTCGACAGGGAATATCTGCATGGCCTGCTTCGGTTCGGGTATCATTTTGCCGTCCTGGATTCGGTTCAGGGAACGGTCACGGAACAAAACTACATTCATTTCAGTTTCAAAGGCGGGGGCGGCAGCCCGGACCAGCGGGATATGCGCATTTATCTGATCCAAACCATTCTTGAGCATTTCGGATTTGCGGTCCATACCACCTCAGATCTGCTGGAAGCCGAACTTGACCGCAAATCAATGGATGATACCGGAACCGGACTGGTGGTGCTCGGCATTGTGCTGGGCAAAACCGTCATGCTCGACATGCGCCTGGAAGACCAACAACAGATTCAAACCCTTGCCCGACAAATCATACAGGAAACCCATGATATTTTTCCCGTCCAAGAAAAAAGGTGATTTCATTTATTCCCTGACCTGGGTGACGCCGCAGCTGGCAGTGGGGCATGCTCCCATGTCCATTGCAGAGCTCGACAGCATCAAACACCAGGGTATCCGGGGCATTATGAACCTGTGCATGGAAATCAGGGAACTGGTTGCATTAGAAGAACAGCAGGGATTTGAAGTGTATTATCTGCCTGTGCGGGATGAGGGGTTTCCGGAACTCAATGAACTGGAAAAGGCCCTGGACTGGCTTGATGAATGCATTTACCTGGGCAAAAAAGTGCTGGTTCATTGCCGTTTCGGCATCGGCCGAACCGGTACGATCGTGTATGCCTATCTGCTGCGCAAGGGATATGATACCAAAAGTGCGGCCCGAAAAATGCGCGGCATCCGCTCCCAGCCCACGGAACAGCCCCAGAAACGGTTTCTGCATCAGTACTGGAAAAAGGAAAAGCCTTATAAAATATCTTTGGAACCGTCTTTGGCCCCGGATTACAAAGTGGATCTCCAGCCTTATTATGACCAGACAAAAGCCGCCCTGTCCGGGGCCGAGGCCGATATCCCGGAAAATGCCCCCCGCTGCGGAAAAGACCATTGCCAATGCTGTTTTGCCCCGGTTACCATGTCCCTTGCAGAGGCTGTCTACCTCCAATTCGGGATCAACACCCAGCTCAGCCGCGCCCTTCGCCAGCAGGCCATTGACCGGGCAATGGCCGCAAACACGCCTGCAAAAACCCGGACTCCGGAAGAACAACCGCCCTGCCCGCTTCTTGACAACGAGATCTGCCTGCTTTACGCGTTCAGGCCGGCCCAGTGCCGGGTATTTGACCGCACACCCCGGGAAATTACCAAAAACTCCGCATGGCAGCTCATGGTTCTCTCCCATGAACTGCTGGAAGTCTTTCTTGAAGACACCACGCCCTACACTCCGCCGGAAATCAATTTGCCGGACGTGGTGTCCGGCAAATTTGTTCAGCAATTGTTTCACCTGATGGTCGGAAGCAGCGATCCTGTCATCCCGCCGGAATCAGGGCAATGACCATGATCAGCATCATGGCTTAGGCGTCACCTGTCTGGTATTTAAAGGATAGTTTCACCACTGCACGAAAAAATGCCACCTTTCCGCCCTCGATTTTGACATCCAGGTCCTTGACCTCGGCCACACGGGTATCCCGCAGGGATTTGGAAGCGGTTTCAACTGCGTTTTTCACTGCCTCCTCCCAGGACGTGGGGCTGGTGCCGACCAATTCGATAAATTTGTACACGCTCTCACCCATGATCCCTCCTTGTCATCAGTTGATTTTTGAAAAGAAACCTGTGTTTAATATAAGAAACTGTGTTTGCTTTGTCCAACGATAATTTGTCTGCATGGTGACAATTCTTCGCGAATCCGTGAATACCGAGCCATGCCCGGTCAAGCCTTGCATTTGCCGGGCAAGTGATTATAGTGTAACCATCGAAAATAACCAGTGAATATAAATAGTTTCAACAAGCGGGACAAAATAAAAATGAAAGATGCAAGCATTCCGGATCCAAGGGAAATTGAAAAAGAAATATCGGATTTTCTTACAAAAAAATATGGAAACCAGGTCAAGATCGTCTCACCGGTGGTGGTTCCTGATAAACAATCCCCTGAAGACGACGGAGGTAAGGGAGAAAATAAAGGTGGCACCCGTTTTGACCTAAAGCCCGAAGAACTCATCGGGTATCTGGATCAGTACATTATCAAGCAGGACAGCGCCAAGCAGACCCTTGCCACCAAAATCTGCACGCATTTCAACCGCATCGAGCATCAGCGCCAAACCGGCACCCAGGACGAATTTGAAGGACGGATCAAAAACAACATCGTCATGATCGGTCCCACCGGCGTGGGCAAAACCTACATGATCAAGCTGATCGCCAAAAAAATCGGCGTGCCCTTTGTCAAGGCAGATGCCACCAAATTCAGTGAAACCGGATACGTGGGCGGTGATGTGGAAGACATGGTGCGCGACCTGGTCCGCGAAAGCGACAATGACATTGAGCGGGCCCAGTACGGCATCGTCTACATTGACGAAATCGACAAAATCGCCGGAAGCCGGCAGCATTTTGGCACGGATGTGTCGCGAAGCGGTGTGCAGCGGGCCCTTTTAAAGCCCATGGAGGAAACCGAAGTGGAGATGAAAGTTCCCCATGATCCCATCTCCATGATCCAGGAAGTCGAACAGTTCCGCAAAACCGGAAAAAGGGAAAAACGATCCGTTAACACCAAAAACATCCTCTTTATTGTCAGCGGGGCGTTTTCCGATCTGCCGGAAATTATTAAAAACCGCACCACACAGCAGTCCATCGGGTTTGGTGCAAAAATCGACAGCTCCCGGGAACCCACATCCCTTCTTTCCTTTGTGAAGTCCGAGGACTTGGTGGAATACGGATTTGAATCCGAATTTATCGGCCGGCTTCCGGTTCGCTCGGTATTTGAACGCCTGACCCGGCAGGATCTGCTCGATATCCTCCAAAACCCCAATAACCCGGTTATCTTGAGCAAGCGGCTTGATTTTGCCACCTACGGCATTGACGTACGCTTTTCAGACGAAGCCCTGGCGCTGTTGTCCGGGCGGGCTTATGATGAAAACACCGGCGCCCGGGGACTGGTCAGCGTTATTGAGCAGGCTTTGATTCCGTTTGAAACCCGCCTGCCGTCCATGAACGTCAGGTGCTTTCCGGTGACCCCGGAAGCCATCCAAAACCCGGAAAAGACACTTAAAACCATGGGCCCGGGTGGCGACAGCGCCAAACAAGAAGCCGAGTTTGCCCGCATTGCCGAACAAAACCGAAGCCAGATCATTGCGTATATCCGCAAAAACCGCAAAAAACTGGCTGAACAATACGGCCTTCCGCTATCCGAACTCAGAATCGCGGCCATTGCCGATTATTACTGGAACTATGTGGTCGAAATCGGCACAGCCATGCGCCGGATCAAGCATTTCTACGACCGGATCAAAAAAATCGAAATTGACTTTTATAATCGCCACGATGTCAATATCGTATTTGAAGAAGATGCCATTGACTTCATTTCCG
>JAGTVF010000041.1 GCA_018224315.1 Desulfobacterales bacterium
AGCCGGTCTGGGTGGATGAAAACGGGCTTTCGGATGCGGGCCGGGCGGTCATAGAAGCCGCAGGCAAGGCCGGCCGCCACGGACTGCTGCCGGATGACTATTATCACGGATGTCTTTCCGAGTGGCAAAAAAGGCTGGCATCCCGGGAGCCCGACCGTTTTGCCGCACGGAACCTTGCGGCCATGGACATCATGATTTCCCATGCGTTTTTCAAATATGCAGACCATTTGGCCCACGGAAAAGTCGATCCCCTTGCGGTATATTCCAGTGAGGTGATTGAATACCCGGAGAAAAATGAAACCCAAAAAATCCTGGGTTTTCTGGCGGATATGAAAACTCCCGGTGATGTGCGCCAGGCCATAAAGGCACTGGCCCCGGCCGGACCCGGCTACAAGGCGGCTGTGGGCGAAGCCGCACACCTTCAAAAGCGGATGGCTTCCGGCGGGCAAAAACGCATTGGTACAGAAAAACTGCTTCAAAAAGGCGACAAATCGCCCGGGGTTGTACAGCTGCGCCAAATCCTGGCCGCAGAAGGCGATCTGAAAGCGGCGGAAAACAGCAGCCTGTCGCCTGTGTTTGATGCCGAACTGGAAAAAGCCCTCATGGGATTTCAGAAGCGCCACGGCCTGGTGCCGGACGGACATGCGGGCCGCCAGACCATAGCGGCGTTAAACCGGCCTTTGCACGACCGGCTGCAAACCATTCGCGCCAATCTGGAACGCCGGCGGTGGCTGCCCCGAAAATTAGGCCAGCGGCGCATTGTCATCAATTCGGCCGGGTTTGAACTCAATGCCTGGGAAAAGCAGGACCGTGTATTGAAAATGCGCGTGATTGCCGGCACAAAAACCGAAATGACCCCGCTTTTGACCAAGAACATGGCGCATCTGGTGATCAATCCCTACTGGAATGTCCCGCCCGGGATACTGGAAAAAAAGGTGCTTCCCAAAATCAGAAACAACCCGGACTATTTTGCAGAAAACCATTTTGAACTTCTCAGCGGATGGCAGGCCCATGATACCCGTGTAAGCCCGGAAGCCATCAACTGGTCAGATGTCTATATTCAAAATTTCCCGGGACGGCTCCGCCAGAAGCCCGGCCCCTGGAACGCACTGGGACGCATTAAATTCATCTTTCCCAACAGATTCAGCATCTATCTGCACGACACCCCGGAACAGCACCTTTTTCAGCGGCGGGTGCGCACCTTTAGCAGCGGCTGCATCCGGGTGGAAAAGCCTGTTGAACTCGCGCTTTTTATTCTGAAAAACAACCCGCTATGGGACCGGTCCTGCATAGAAGAGACCATTGAAAGCGGAAACACAGAGGCTGTGCGCGTCAATGACCGGATTGCGGTTCATCTGGTCTACCGGACTTTCTGGGTCAGCCCCGGCGGCGTTGTCAATTACCGCGACGATGTGTACGAGCTCGACAAGGCCCTGCAAAAAGCCCTGGATGCACAAAATAAGTAGACCGGCACGCAAACAGAAGCGGAAAAGAGATGAAACCGGGCTTTCTACCAGAAACGCACCGGCCCCACATCCACGTGCACAAATTCGGAATAGCGCCCCGCCCCGCCGGCCTTGATGGCCCTGGCGGTCTGGTACAAACGCCGGTTATCCACCCCGCTGATATGAATATCTGCGGCCATGGCCTTTAAATGATAGCTGTTTTTGGCCACCCCGCTGCCCTTTGAACGCAGAAGCCGGTTATACTCCGGGGACCGATAGCCCGAGATCAGCCGGATGGGCCGGCGGCCGGCGCCAAGGCGGGTGTGGATCCGGTCGATCAAAAGATACAAAGACGGTTCAATGGGTTTGACCGTGCCGTTGTAATGACAGCGAAAGACCCGGTCCAGTTTCTCCCGGGCCCCGGCAATCCACTTTCCCTGATCGTCGAGATAGCCGATGCGCAGCGATTCTCCGGTATGGATATTGTGCACGCAAAGAACGCCTGAAATCTCCCGGCGGCGGATTCCGGCCCATGCAGGCCATGGAAGCATGCATGCGAAGGTGCCGACGGTCGCCTGTTTTAAAAAGAATCTTCGGGATATGGGCATTTTCTTGGGCTGGTTGTCAGTTGAAAGTTGGAAGGTTCGGCAAAAAAGTTCAGTTTGACGACAAATAACAAAATTTGAAAGAAGCGTCAATGGGATTGGCAAAGCTGACCGTTTCAGGGGGTTGGCATTGGATTTTTCGGATCAGTTTATACTTGACAGGTGGCGGAAAAACGGGTTTAATAACGGGATTTATATGTGATTGATTCTTTCCTTGCTCTGGTTGGAAAAGATCCAATTCCGACAGACCAATTCCGAAAAACCAGGGCTTTATCAGCCAAAAGGAGGACAAATGAACCATTACGAAAACATTGTGATCATTGACGCCGATGTCGGGCAGGACGACAAGAAGGCGTTGATGGAGCGCCTGGAAGAGCAGATGAACCGGCGCAACGGCGTTTTGATCGAACTCGATGACTGGGGTACGCGCAAGCTGGCCTATGAAATCGGAAAAAAACGGCAGGGCCAGTACGTGCGCATTGATTTCTGCGGCAACGGTGAGGTTGTCGACGCCATGGAGCGCACGCTGGTACACGACCAGCGGGTGCTGCGTTTTATGACCATCCGGCTGGAAGAAAACGTGGATGCAGAAAGCCTGAAGGCGGCAAAACAACCGCAGCAGGCCGCTGCCCAAAGCCCGGCCGAAACCGATACGCCCGAAGCCGAAGCCACCCAAACCCCCCAGGCGGCTGCCGCGCCTGAAGCGCAGGCCGAGCCGGCAGCAGAAGAAAAGGAGTAGATCCAATGGCTGTAATGAACAAAAGACGATTTTTCCATCGCCGCAAAGTCTGCCGCTTCTGTGCGGACAGCAAGCTGGCAATCGATTATAAAGATCCGGGCATGCTCAAGTATTTTATCACCGAGCGGGGCAAGATTATCCCCCGCCGGATTTCCGGAACATGCGCCAAGCATCAGCGGCATCTGGCCACTGCCATCAAGCGGGCCCGCAAAATCGCCCTGCTCCCGTACGTGGGCACATCGGACCTGTAACCGGCACTCCGCAGCCGCCCATATTCGCAAAAATCACGGAAGGGGCCAAACAGCCCCCGGATCCATGATGACGACATATAATCCACGCGATATTCTGGCGGGCACCGGCATTCTGGCCTTGTTCGGGGCTGTGGCACTGTATTTTCCCATCCTGGGATTTGCCTGTTTTCTGCTTTTGCCCCTGCCCATGCTGTTGTACCGGCTCAAGCTGGGCCGCAAAAGCGCCGGGATCATGGCAATGCTGGCCGTGGTTGTCATCCAGGTCTCCGGGCCGGGTCACGTGGTGGACCTGTGGCTGATTTTGTGCATGATCGGCCTGGGATTTGCCATGGCCGAAGCCCTGGTTCAGAATTTAAGCGTTGAAAAAACCATCGGCTACCCCGGGGTGCTGATATGGACCGCAGGGCTGGCCGCGCTGCTGTTTATCGGCAGTTTTTCCGCATCCGGGCCTCTGGAAATGATTGCGGACTATGTCCGAAGAAACCTGGAACTGACGGCTGCGGCATACGAAACAATGGAGATGCCCGAATCCAGCATCCGGGTGCTCACTGAGTCCATGGACCGGATTCATTATGTGATTATGGGCATTCTGCCGGCTTTGACAGCCTCGGGGTTGATTTTTGCCGGGTGGGCAAACCTGCTGATCGCCAGGGCTGCACTCCGTGCCCGGCAATTGCCTGGCCCGGGATTTGGCCGGCTCAATCTGTGGAAAGCCCCGGACGTACTGGTTTGGGCGGTGATTGCATCGGCACTGCTGCTCTGGGTGGCAAGCGGCCCCCTGGCCTTTATGGGTGCCAATGCATTGATTCTGCTGATGCTCATTTACCTGTTTCAGGGCATTGCCGTGATCTCATGGTATTTTGAGCAAAAACAGATGCCCCTGTTTCTGCGGGTGCTGATATACATATTAATTGCCATTCAGCAGGCACTGGCCCTGGTGGTGATCGGCCTGGGTTTTTTCGACACCTGGGCTGATTTTCGAAAAATAAACGCAGCTCCCGGTGATCATCCGGATCCGTCATAAACAAACGGATCCCGTGAGCTAAAAAATATGCAACTTACGTGCACCATCGGAGGACAAGAGATGAAAGTCATATTAAAAGAAACCATCGAATCTCTGGGCATTATTGGCGCAGAGGCGGATGTGAAGGCCGGTTATGCCCGCAATTATCTGATTCCCCAGGGCAAGGCCGTGCAGGCCACCAAAGAAAACCGCAAAAAAATGGAGCAGGAACGGGCCAAGATTGAGCTTCAGCTGGCCAAGGAACGAAAACTGGCCGAAGAAATGGCCGCCCGCCTTGAAGGCGTTATTTTGCAGATTCCGGCCAAGGTGGCCGATGAAGACCGACTGTACGGATCGGTTGCTGTGCGCGACATCGCCGAAGCCCTTGAGCAAAAGGGCATCGAGGTGGAAAAGCGCGCCATTCTCCTGGCCGATCCCATCAAGACCCTGGGCACCTACCAGGTCCCGGTACGCGTCTACCGGGATATTGAACCGGAAATCACCGTGGAGGTAGTGCCCGAATCCTGAGAATCGGGTCGTTTCACATGTGTTTGAAGCGGATCTGCCCTGCCTGGGCGGATCCGCCCTGAAAAAACAAACCGCGGCGGTTTCCAGCGGTTTGTTTTTTGATTCACACCTGCCGGGGCCGGCTTGATGTCCCGGCTGTATATCCCGGGCCGTGCCATGAGCAGCAAAGATCCGTCGCTTCAAAAGCTTCCGCCCCAGAGCCTCGAGGCTGAGGAATCCATTATCAGCGCTGCCTTGCTGGATAACAACATCCTGCTCGACATCCTTGATATTCTCACGCCCGAAGCCTTTTACAAAAGCGCGCACCAGAAAATTTTCTCCGCCATCACCGAACTGTTTGCCGAAGACCAGCCCGTGGACCTGGTTACCCTGGCCGAGCACCTGAGGCGGTCCAACGAACTCGAATCCATCGGCGGAGCCGCCTACCTGGCCAAAATCGTGGATACCGCACCCGTGCCGGCCAATGCCAAGCACTACGCCCGGATCATCCAGGACCGCGCGGTGCTGCGGCATTTGATCCGCACGGCAAGCGATATCGTGGAAAAATGCTACAGCGAGTCGGGCAGCACAGACGATGTCATTGATTACGCCGAAGGGGCCCTTTTTGATATTGCCGATAAAAAGCAGAAGCAGAATTTTTATCCCATCAGCAAAATCATTGAATCCAACATTGATGCATTGGAAGCCCGGCAGGGAAACAGATCACTGATCAGCGGGGTGCCCACGGGATTTAAAAAGCTCGACGAGATGACATCCGGCTTTCAGGCCTCGGATCTGATCATCATGGCCGCCCGCCCGGGCATGGGAAAGACCGCCCTGGCCCTGAACATGGCCCGGTATGCGGCCGTGGAGGCCGACACTCCGGTTGCCATGTTTTCTCTGGAGATGTCCAAAGAACAGCTTTCCATGCGGCTTTTGTGCGCCGAGGCCCGCATTGACTCTTCCCGGGTGCGCGACGGGTTTTTCAATGATGACGACTGGTACAGCCTGACCAATGCCGCAGGCGTGCTCTCATCTGCGCCCATCTATATCGATGATTCCCCGGATCTGACCTCCCTTGATATCAAGACCAAGACCCGCCGCCTGAAACGGGAAAAGGGCGTGGGCATGATCATCATCGATTACCTGCAGCTCATGCGGCCGCGCAAAAACTTCGAGCGCCGGGAACTGGAAATTTCGGAAATGTCGAGAACCCTCAAGGGTCTGGCCAAAGAATTAAACATTCCCGTGCTCGCCCTGTCCCAGCTCAACCGCCGCCTTGAGGATCGCAGCGACAAGCGCCCCCAGCTTTCCGATCTTCGCGAGTCCGGGGCCCTTGAACAAGACGCGGATCTGGTTATATTTATTTACAGGGATGACGTCTATAACCCGGACGAAAACAATCCCAACAAAAACATTGCCGAAATTCACCTGGCCAAGCAGAGAAACGGGGCCACAGGCATGTGCCCACTGGTGTTCAAGGGTGAATACACCCGGTTTGAAAACCTGGCCTACGGGCAATACGCACCCGAATTGGAGGGGACATAAGCAGGCAATGCAAGCTTTAAATAAAAGGGAGCGGCAGCTGTTAAGCGAATGAAAAACATTTCAGGCAATACCGGCGGACTCAAGGCCGGCGCAGTCCGGCGGATTGAAAATCTTTACCACCACCGGATTCCGCCGGAATCGGTCATTTCCCCCGAGCTTGCCGGGGAAATGTGCAGCATCAGCGCTGAAACCCGCCGCCAGATCGGGCTGCTGGTGGCACGTTCCGGGAAAATCGCCCGGGTGATCGTGGGCGACAACCAGAAAATCCTGCTGCCCGACACCAGCGAGTACAGAACTCCGCCTGGCCGGCTCAAAGGGCTGCGCTGCATCCACACCCACTTAAACGATGAAACCCTGACCCGCGACGACCTGACCGACCTCACACTTCTGCGCCTGGACATGATGGCGGCAATCACGGCAACCCGTGAGGGAAAACCGGAGCGGATGCATATCGCCCATCTTCTTCCGTCTTCTGAGGCCAGCCAGCCCCACCGGATTTTGGATCCGCTCGATCCCATGGATCCGCAGGTGGACTGTGCGGGCCTGATCCGGGCCATCGAGGACGAACTGTCCCAGCACCAGGCCACCCGTGAGGTCACGGAAGGAAAGGAAAGGGCGGTGCTGGTCAGCGTCACCACCGCCTCCCGGGCCCGGGCACAGGCGTCTTTGACAGAGCTGCGCGAACTGGCCCGCTCCAGTGGAATCGAGGTGTTAGACACCATTGTCCAGCACCGCAAAAAGATCAATCCCAGATTCCTGATGGGAACCGGAAAGCTTGAGGAACTGACCATCCACGCCATGCAGACCGGGGCCACCTTAATTGTTTTCGACCAGGAGTTAAATCCGTCCCAGATGCGCTCGATCACCGACCAGATCGAATTCCGGGTCCTGGACCGCACACAGCTCATCCTCGACATTTTCTCCCAGCGCGCCCAGTCCCGGGAAGGAAAGATCCAGGTGGAACTGGCCCAGCTCAAATACCTGCTGCCGAGGCTGGTGTTTAAAAACACGGCCATGAGCCGGCTGACCGGCGGCATCGGCGGCCGGGGCCCGGGTGAAACCAAGCTGGAAATCAATCGCCGCCGGGTCCGGGACCGGATCACCCGGCTGGAAAAGGCCCTGGGAAACGTCAAAAAACAGCGCAAACAGCAAAAAGCCCGGCGCTCCAAGCGGGGCCTGCCGGTGATCTCGATTATCGGATATACCAATGCCGGCAAATCCACCCTGCTCAACACCCTGACCCACAGCCAGGTGCTGGCCGAAAGCCGGCTGTTTGCCACTCTGGATCCGTCGAGCCGGCGGCTGAAATTTCCCAAAGACACCGAGGTGATCATCACCGACACGGTGGGCTTTATCCAGGATCTGCCAAAGGAGCTGCGCGTGGCCTTCCGGGCCACACTGGAAGAACTGGAGAACGCGGATCTGCTGCTCCATGTCATTGATGCGGCCAATGCCGACTGTCTACGGCAGATGCAATCCGTGCATGGCATTCTCCAAGACCTGGAGCTTGACCGCATCCCGGTGCTCAATGTTTTAAACAAGCAGGACCGGGTGGATGCCGGTACCATGGAGGTGCTTGCTGCCAAAACCAACGGCATTGCTGTCTCCGCCACAAAGGCCCAAACCCTGCACCCGCTTATTGAAAAAATGGAGCAGGTCATTGCCGGAGAGGCAGCCGGGCCGAATTTTTCGTGGCCGTCAGATGAGGCCTCCATGGAAATAAATCCCCTGTTGACGAATACCGGCCGGGTGCTTTAATATGGATTTCTTATGGATTTGAACCTGATGAAAAATACGGCCGTGGGGGCCGCCTACAAAAGCGGGGAAATTTTGCGCCGCCACCTGGGCAATTTCGGAGAGATCAGCAAGAAAGGTCCCAAGGATCTGGTTACGGCCGCAGATATTGCCTCTGAAAAACAGATCATAGAAACCATCCAAAGCCGTTTTGCCGATCACAAAATTCTGGCTGAGGAAAGCAATGCCGAAGACAGCCGCACCAACGGCTGCACCTGGATCATTGATCCCCTGGACGGTACCACCAATTTTGCCCACCAGGTGCCGGTTTTCTCTGTTTCCATTGCATTTGCCGAAAACGACCAGCTCAGGGTCGGGGTGGTGCTAAACCCAATGACCGGGGAATTGTTTACGGCCGTGGATGGACAAGGCGCGCAGTTAAACGGCCGGCCCATAAGCGTATCCGGCTGCCGGCAGTTATCTGACAGTCTTTTGGTGACGGGTTTTCCCTATGACATCAAGGAAAACCCCGAACCGTACATGGAAAAATTTGCCAGATGCCTTTCAGCCGCCATTGGGGTGCGACGACTCGGATCCGCGGCCCTGGATCTGTGCTTTGTGGCCTGCGGAAGGTTTGAGGGCTTCTGGGAGCAGGGATTAAAGCCCTGGGACACGGCCGCCGGAACCTTGATTGCCCGGGAAGCCGGGGCGAAGGTCACCGACTTTTCCGGCCGGAACTATGATATCAACAAAAAGGCCCTTCTGGCCACAAACGGTTATATTCACGAAGATTTGCGTTCATTGTTAACGTAAACCCGATAAAGAAGAAATACCATGAAGGAGTTTTACTTGAGCGACGAATACGAAGACACAGTGGAATGCTATGGCAGATTTGACATCCAGGCCCGCATCTGCCGCAAATACTGCGCCCTGCGCCTGCGCTGCGCAGTGGAGCAGTCCCAGCAGATGCGCATTGAACAACTCGAGGATCTAATGAATTCCTACGAGGCCACCACCAACATCCAGTAACATTTAAAGCCGCATCTTGCCGGGATTTAAAATCCCGGCAGGATCAAATGCGGCCTTGATCCGCTTCATCAGGCCAAGTGCGGCATCTGAAATTTCCTTTTGCATATAAGGCGCCTTGGCCAGACCCACACCGTGCTCCCCGGAGATGGTCCCGCCCAGGGCCAGGGTGAAATCAAAGATCTCATCCACGGCCTGTCGGGCGGCCAGCAGCTGGGCCGGCTCGTTTTTGTCCAGCATGATGTTGAAATGAATGTTTCCGTCACCGGCATGGCCGAAACTGACCATGGTGAGCCCGGTTTTTTCCCCCAGTTCGCGGATTTTCTCCACCATTTCCGGCAGCCGGCTTCTGGGCACCACGATGTCTTCATTGATCTTGTGGGGCCCATAGGTGTAAAGGGCCGGGGAAATGGCCTTTCGGGCCCGCCACAGCCCGGCGGCGGCATCCGCGTCCCGGGCCACGCAGACATCCCGTGCTCCGTGCTCGGCCAGCACCTTTTCAATCCCCTGGACCGCTTCAGCGGTTTGTCCGGGGCTGCCGTCGGCTTCAATGAGCAGCATGGCCTCGCGGTTTTCGGGAACCCCGCCTTCCAGGTAATTTTTCACGCAGGAAATGGCGTTTTTGTCCATGTACTCCAGGGCTCTGGGCACAATGCCGCTTTGCAGTATCGCGGCAACGGCCCGGGCGGCATCGGCCATTTTCACAAACCAGGCAGACAGGGTTTCAACGGTTTGGGGCTGCGCCCGCAGGCGCAGGGTCATCTCCGTGATCACCCCAAGAGTTCCTTCTGATCCCACGATCAGGCGGGTCAGGTCATAGCCCACCACGCCCTTGACGGTCTGCACCCCTGTTTTGATGATCTCGCCGGTGGGCAGCACCACCTCCAGGCCCAGCACGTAATCGCGTGTCACACCGTATTTCACCGCCCGGGGACCGCCGGCGCATTCCGCCAGATTGCCGCCCAGGGTGGAAAAATCCGCACTTGAAGGATCCGGGGGGTAAAACAGGCCGTGGCCGGCCACGGCCCGCTGAAACTCTCCGGTGACCACCCCGGGCTGGACAATCCCGATAAAATTGTCGGCATCAATGCGAACAATCCGGTTGAAACCGGTCATGACCAGCACCAGGCCCTGTCTGGCGGCAATGGCCCCGCCGCTCATGCCCGATCCCGCCCCCCGGGGGGTGACGGCAAAGCCGCGGGCCGTGGCCAGGCTCAGGATTTCAGCCACCTGTCCGGGATTTTGCGGAAATGCCACGGCCTCGGGCACGTGCTCATTGCGGGTGGCATCATAGGCATAGCTCACCCGGTCTTCTTTTTGCCGGCAATAGTTATCCGGGCCCAGGATCTGACTGAGCCGGTCATGGACTTTGGGAGAAATGGGTTTAATCGCTTCCGGACTCCAGTTTTTTCTCGATGATCTGCACCTGTGTAAACAGCTCGCCCTTGAGCTTGAGTTCCTTTTCCACCGAGTTGATGGAATGAATTACCGTGGCATGCTTCCGGTTAAACTTTCTGCCAATGGACTGCAAAGGCTGGCTTGTATGTCTGCGGGCCAGAAAAATGGCCACCTGCCGGGTCCGCACCACGGATTTTTTCCTGGACCTGGAAATCATGTCTTTAAGGGCAACGCCAAACTCCCGGCTCACGAGCCGGGCAATGGAATCAATGGTAATGGTTTTTTTCCGGGAGACAATATTTTTGACCACCTGCTCGGCCAGTTCAAGATCGATTGGATCGCCCATCAGGCAGCTTCGGGAAGCCACGCCGATCAATCCGTTTTCCAGCTGCCGCACGTTGTCCACCAGTTCGCCGGCCATGTATTCAGCCACCTGCCCGGGCAATTCAATACCCCGGCAGCGCGCCTTTGCCCGCAGAATCCGGAGCCGGGTTTTGAAATCCGGGGCATCAATTGCCGTCATCATGCTCTGGCCCAGCCGGGAGATGAGATGATCGCTCATTCTGGGAATCTCTGACGGGCTTGCGCAGCTGGAAAATATGAGTTTTTTGCCGGATTCATAAAGGTGATCCAGCACCAGGGCCAGTTCGGTCTGCGTGCGGGTGCGGCCCGAAAGCATGTGGATTTCCTCGAGCAGCAGCACGTCACAGCCGTCCCGGTAGCGCTTCTTGAAGGTGTCCAATGAATTGCCTTTAATGGCGTGGACCATTTCATTGGTAAAATCCTCGGCGCTCATGTAATAGACGCGCTCGCCCGGAGAAACCGACAAAATCTTGTGCCCCACGGCCTGGGACAAGTGACTTTTGCCCATACCCGTGCCCGACAGAAGAAACACGGCATTCACATTTGCGCTTTTGCCGGAAGCCAGCTCCATTGTGGCCTGGTAGGCCAGGTTGCAATTGTGGCCCACCACGAAATGATCAAAGGTATAATCCTTGCGCAGTATCCGGCCGTTCATGGGCTGGGCGGCAATACCGGGCAGGGCCATCTGCCGATCCCGGTTTTTGCCCCGGCCTGGGCCCGCAGCGGATTTCGGGCCATGATCACCGTTGTGATGCGGGTCCTGATTCTGGTCCGGTCCGTTTACCTGCAGGGAAAAAGTCAGCGGCCGGCCGTTTTTGCGGCTCAGTTCATGATTGATCAGATCCGTATAATTGGCCACGATTCTTTTCTTGATAAAAAAATTGGGGCAGGCCAGGACCATGGTGTCGTCTTGTGCCTCTACGTACTGAATCGGCTCAATCCAGAGCCGATACAGGCTTGGGGAAATCTGGTCCTTGATAGCGGTTTTAACGTCCTTCCACACGGTCTTCATGAGGCACTCTCCATTTACATACTCACAGGATGAACAAAATATACAGTCACAATCAGCAATGGATATGCTATGCTTGTGCAAAAGCCGAAAACATCAGAACCGTATCTTTTGGTAAATCAATACGACTGGCAGGTATTCAAACGGCCTTGAATCGCCGGGAAATATTGAAATGACGGGATTTGGCTCCCATCGAATGGCTGTGGTTATAATACAGGGGGCCAATGGGATCAAGTGCGATGAGACTCGGTTTTCCCCATTTTCCTCTAAGGGCCGGTTGTGTTATGAACAATTCTATATATAGCGGAATCTTCTGCCAATCAGTGGATTGCCGGGCCATTGCTGAATTCTGAAATGAAAAAATTTTGTCGCAATTCTGTCACATTTACCCGCTTCTTTTTTTGACAGACCGGAGAACCGGCCCGGACGGGGCATTAAGCGATCTTTAATTTTCGTCAATTTTTGTAAAATTTCAGGGCTAAACAATATTGCCTTTCAGGATGGAATTTTATAGTTATAAATAATTATTTCAAATAATTAAAATTAACACCCGACGGAAATTCCGGATTTTACCGGCTTTTGGACAAAAACCAGCGAATCTGCGCGCAGTAAAGGAAAACAAAATGACGACCGTTATCACGGGCCTCAAACACCTGACCCGGGCGCAGCCTTCGGGCCTGGCCGAAAAACGCCTGGGCCTGCTTTGCAACCCGGCCTCCGTGGATGAGCGCTTCCGTCACGCCCGCCACGTGATTTCCCGGCTCTTTCCGGGCCGGCTCAAGGCCCTGTTTTCCCCCCAGCACGGTTTTTTTGCGGAAAAGCAGGATAACATGGTGGAGTCCGCCAATTTTTTCGACAAGGAACTCCAAATCCCGGTATTTAGCCTCTACGGGGCCACCCGCATTCCCACCCCGGAAATGATGGACGGCATTGACGTTCTGATCGTGGACCTCCAGGACGCCGGCACCCGGGTCTACACATTTTTCACCACCCTGTCCTATTGCATGGAGGAGGCCGCAAGACAGCAAAAGGCGGTGATGATCCTGGACCGGCCCAATCCCGTCGGCGGGCTGCAGGTGGAAGGAAACTGCCTTGAGCCCGGTTACGCTTCGTTTGTGGGGCGCTACCCTATCCCCATGCGTCACGGCCTGACCATCGGCGAATACGCCCGGCTGATTAACGCGGAATTTCACATTGGATGCGATTTGAGCGTGATTTCCATGAAGGGGTGGAATCGGCACATGTATTATCCAGACACTGGACTGGCCTGGATACCACCGTCGCCCAACCTGCCCACGCCGGCATCGGCAATGGTTTATCCGGGCCAGGTTTTGTGGGAGGGAACCAATGTGTCCGAGGGCCGCGGCACAACCCAGCCCTTTGAACTGTTCGGAGCGCCCTGGATGGATACGCACGCACTGGAAAACGCCCTGGGAGAAGCCCCTTTTTCAGGCGCAGTGCTCAGGCCGGCCGTATTTGAACCCACCTCGGGAAAATGGGTCGGAAGATCCTGCCATGGGTTTCAGATCCATGTCACTGACCGGGAAAAATATCTGCCCTACCAGACCAGCCTGGCCCTGGTGGGGGCGGTCCGCAAACTTTTCGGCAATGAATTTGCCTGGAAAATGCCCCCTTATGAATATGAATGGGAAAAACTGCCATTTGACCTGATCACCGGAGATACAAAAATCCGCTCGCAACTGGAAGCCGGTGTTGATGCGGCTGAAATGGCAAGGAACTGGCAGGCGCAGACAGAAGCCTACCAGCAGCAGATACGGCCGTATCTGCTCTATGAATAGGGAAAAACAAAAAACCGCACCGTATTCAAGCAGGAAATATCATGGCAAAAAATGACGTGCCCGGCTGGCGGCGCATGCGCTTTAAAAAAAACAAGGTCTGGGTGGAAACCGACGACCACAACAAACCCGTCATTGAGAACAACCGGACCCGGATCAAATATCAGCTTGACCAGCCCCATGAGTACCGGGTCAATCCCGATCATCTGTCGGAACTGGAAAATGCACCGCAGCAGAACAAATCCGGCAAAAAGCGCACAAAACCAAAACCAGCAAACCTTGATGAGCCGCAAGAAACCACCGCCCACCCCGAAAATGCCGTTGTCATCTACACCGACGGGGCATCTTCCGGCAATCCGGGTCCGGCGGGAATCGGTGCGGTGCTGCGCTATAAGGGGAAAAAAAGGGAAATCTCGCAATATATCGGCCATGCCACCAACAATATCGCCGAACTCGAAGCCGTGCGCACCGCACTCGCCGCGCTCAAGCGCAGGGACCTGCCCGTGCGGGTCCACACTGACAGCAGTTATGTGCACGGACTTTTGGTCAAAAACTGGAAGGCGCGGCAGAATCCGGAGCTGGTCCGGGCGCTGAGGGAACTGGCAAGCCAGTTTTCAGACCTGAAAATCATCAAGGTCCGCGGGCACATGGGGGTTGCAGACAACGAACTGGCCGATCATCTGGCCACCTCCGCCATTGACAAAAAAGCGTAGGAAATTGAGGACCAACCGGGGAACGCCAGGCCGTGGCTGAAAAAAAATAAAACCCCGCTAACGCCTGGCGCAGCGGGGCCTGGAACCGAAAACAACCCTGGACAGTTACAAAAGCCGGCTATTTTTCCGCTTTTAACTCTTCGAGTTGCTTTTTGAGCTCTTCATTTTCCTTGCGGTATTTTTCCGCTTCGCTTTCGCTCTGGCCAGAGCCGCCGGGCTCCACGCCCGTGTCTTTCTGCCAGGTATCTTTCAGCTCATCAAAGCCCAGATACAAAGCCAGGCAACCGCCGAGGAGCAGCATCACCGGAATGGCACCCGCCAAAAGCTGCAGAAATGCATCAAACCAGATTGCCAGACCAATTACGCCGATTACAGCTGCGACTGCACCGCCAACTAAAGTTTTCATAACGCCACGTCCTCCTTTGTTTAATATTGATGATCGGATCACAATATTTTTATTGTTTCAATCGGGTGGGCCACACCTCCTGCGTTTTGAAGATAATAAGTTTTCATCTAACACAGGCGAATTTGTAAAGCAAGCAAAAACCCCCGGGACTGATACCACCTCCGGGGCCATCCGGGCTACTGATATCCGCACCGGAGGCCCGGACCCTTTGCCGCTTGAAAAGCCTTAACCAACTTGGTATGGTTCCATAAAAACTCTCGACCAAAAAGGCGGCCGCCATGGCTTATAATCGACATTCGCTGCAGGGAAAAACCGCAGCTGACAAAACCCCGCAGAGTGACATGAATCCCGGGGACAGCGAAATAGCCCCGTTTTTCTGCTATCTGCCGGGATGCAGGGGGTTGCTGGCGCGGTTGATCAGCATCCTTTTGTTTAACCGGCCGAAAATCGATGCCCAGCTCCAGCAGACGGTCAAAGAACTCGGCCAATCCGGCATTGTCGTATATGTCAACAAGTACCGCAGCAAATTTGAATATTTTTTTTATCACTGCCGGTACCGCAAGGAAGGCCTGCCCTATCCGGTTCTTGGTTTTGATTATGCCACCTATTTCTGGCAGCCTTTGAAACGGGTCTTTAACGGCTTTGTTTTCAACTTCGGCCATTTGTTGAGGCATTTTTCCTGGCCGGATCCTTACCAGCAGCACTTTTACCGCAACCGTCTTCTGGCCGGGGATGCGGCAATGGTTTCGCTGATTGAGGAAAAGCAGAGTTACCGGCAGCTGGCCAGATCCGGCACCGACCCCATGGACTACCTCATCGAGATCCAAAAAACCATAGATACGCCCATTTACCTGGTTCCCCAGCTCATCCTCTATGACCGGGACCCCCAGACCACATGGCTGACGCTCACGGATGTCATTTTCGGCACCCGGGAAAAACCCGGGCGGCTGCGCAGGCTCTGGATGATGCTCAAACGGCCCGGCAAAATCTGGATTGAAGGCGCTGAAATTATCAATCTCAAAGATTTTCTCCAGACCCGGGAAGCCACCAGTCTCAATCAGAAAAGCCAGGCCATTTATCTGCGCCGGTTTCTCATCGACCGGATCAACCGGCACCGGCAATCCATTACCGGCCCGGTTCTCAAGTCCCGAACGGAAATCATGCAGGGGGTGCTGACCCATCCGGAAACCCAGCGCATCATTTCCGAATATGCGGCCGAACACAAGGTTCCCATTTACAAGGCCCAGAAGGAGGCGGCGGATTTTCTCGATGAAATTGCCGCCAATTACAACCTTAAGATTATCAAGATCTTTGATATCTTCCTGCGCTGGATTTTCCGGGCCATGTTTGACGGCATGGTGGTGGATCAGGAAGGACTGGACCGAATCCGGCAGGCCTCCAAAACCGGGCCCCTGGTGCTGGTGCCCTGCCACAAAAGCCATCTGGATTATCTGATCCTTTCTTTTGTATTTTTCCACAACAACCTGCCCTGCCCGCATATCGCCGCAGGCAAGAACCTTTCGTTCTGGCCCATCGGGCCGTTGTTTCGGGGCGGCGGGGCCTTTTTTCTCAGGCGGACATTTAAGGGCGAGCCCCTGTATCCAAAAATTTTTTCGGCTTATATCAACAAGCTGCTCACAGAAGGCTTTCATATGGAGTTTTTCATCGAGGGCGGCCGAAGCCGCACCGGCAAACTACTGCCGCCCAAGATCGGCTTTCTGTCCCTGCTTGTGGATGCCTACATGAAAAACAACTGGGATGATATGCTCTTTGTGCCTATATTTATCGGATATGACCGGGTCCTGGAGGAAAAGGCCTATATCCACGAAATGGAAGGAGGCAAAAAAAGCCCGGAAAATCTGATCAATATCATAAAGGCCAGAAAATTTCTCAAAAAGAAATACGGCAAGATTTATATCAACTTTCATGAGCCTTTTTCCTTAAAGCAGCATTTTTCCCAAAGCAGCACCCCGTTTTTCAAACTGGACCGCGAAACCCGGGGGGAGAAGCTGCACACATTCGGGGAAAAAATCATCAGCGCCATTAACAGCCAGGCCGTGATTACCCCTCATGCGGTGGTGGCCGCCACTTTGCTCAACTGCTCCCAGAAGCGCATTTATTATCGCCAGCTGCTGGAACATGCCGAAACTTATATGAAGTACCTGTCTATGCGGGGGGTCAAGCTCACCGACACCCTTTACATTGACAACCAGGGGGCCTTTGACACGGTTTTAGACACCTTTATCTCAAACAAATACATTGAACGATCCGCATCCACCAGCCCGGCCGGCACACCGCCGAATCCCATTTTCAAGATCCATGAAAACAAACGGCCCAACCTGGAATATTACAAGAACAACGGGGTGATCTTTTTTGCGCCCGCGGCCTTTACCGCGCTTTCCATTCTGGCCCTGGACGCATTCCAGTTCACCGCGGAGGACCTGTATCCCCATTACGCGTTTCTAAAGGATTTTTTCGGCCTGGAATTTATTTTTGACCCGGAAGAAGACGTTGAAACCGCTGTGCGCAAAAATATCAAGGCGTTTATCGACGATGCCGCACTCACCCCGCATCCGGCCCTGCCGGATACCTATAATGTGACATCCGCAGGATTTCGCAAGCTCAACTTGTTTTCCGGATTTCTCACCGCCTATTTTGAGTCTTACTGGGTGGTGCTCAATTTCTACATGCGCTATACCCGCGGGCCGATTTTGGAACGCAGAAATTACATCAAAAAAATTCAGGCCCTGGGCAGCCGCATGTACCGGCGAAACGAGATTCTGCGCAAGGAAGCCCTGTTTAACATCAATTACAAAAACGCAGTGGCCTTTTTTACCAGCCAGGGCTTAAACAATCCGGAAAATCAGGAAGACCAGGAAGTGCTGGACTTTTACGCGCAAAAAGTCCAGTTCTACCGGCGCTGCCTTCCCAATTAGAACCTGTGATTTTTCAAATGCCGGATAACGCCTTTAATGCACTCGTGCTTGCCGCAGGGCTGGGTACGCGTCTGCGGCCCCACAGCCGAAATGTTCCCAAACCCCTGTTCGCCGTGGCCGGCCGGCCGGTTATCGATATCATCATCTCCAGGCTGATCGATGCCGGGGTCAGCACTATTGCCGTCAATGTTTTTCATCTTCCTGATCAGATCACTGAATATATCGCCTCCTGCAATTACCCGGTGCCGGTGGTCTGCCGGCAGGAGCCGCACCTGCTGGGAACGGGCGGTGCCATTGGCAATTTCTCAGACGTGCTGGGCAACCGGCCATTTGTAATGATCAACAGCGACATCTTAACCGATATTGCCATTGAAAAGGTGGTCCGCCAGCATAACACCAGGCGCCCGGCAGCCACACTGGTGATGCACGACCACCCGGATTTCAACAAGGTGTCTGTGGATCTGCAGGGCCGCATCACCGCCTTTGCCCCCCCGGCCGGCCAAAATCAAAGTCTTATGGCATTTACCGGCCTGCAGGTGATCGATCCGGTGATTTATGAATATATTGCACCCAAACAGGCGGTCAGCAGTATTGACCTGTTTTCGGCCATGATCGCAGACGGACGGAGAATCGAGGCATACCCGGCATCCGGCCATTACTGGATCGACCTGGGCACGCCGCGATCCTTCCGGCAGGCGGTCATCGACACCATGGCCCCGGAAATCTTTGAACGGCTCACAGGACAAAAACCCCGCGCAGATGATCTTTGCTGCCGGGCCCTGGCCGGCGACGGCTCGGACCGGCAGTGGCTGCGCCTCGCGTTTAACAACCAAAACCTGATCGTGGCAGACCACGGAATCAACACGGAAAACTCCGTCACGGAGTTTGATGCCTTTGTGGCCATTGGCGGCCATCTTTTTGACAAGGGCGTTTGTGTGCCCGAGATCCACGCCCATGACCGGTTTTCCGGACTGGTGTTTGTGGCCGATCTGGGAGACACCCTGCTGCAGCAAGCCGTTGAAAACGCACCCGGCCCGGAACTTGTTGAAAAATATTACAAAGAGGTCATTGACCGGTTAATGGATATGCACAGCCGGGGATCTGAGGGGTTTGACCCGGCCTGGGCGTATCAGGGCGCAATCTATGACCGGCAGATGATTTTGGAAAAAGAGGGGCGCTATTTTGTGGCGGCATTTCTACAAAATTATCTGGAAATGGTCGAAATTGAAACAAATGCCCTTGAATCCGAATTCTGCACCATGGCCGATATCATTTCCGAATCCTGTTGCTACGGGTTCATGCACCGGGATTTTCAGTCCCGAAACATCATGGTCACCCCAAAAGGCTTTTTTTTCATTGATTTTCAGGCCGGACGCATGGGGCCTTTGGAATATGACCTGGCATCGCTTATAACAGATCCCTATGTGGCCCTTGCCCCGGAGCTCCAGAATCGCCTTGTGGATTATGCAATGCATCAGCTGGGCATCAGAGCCGGCCGCGGGAAAAAAATTTTTCAAAAAGGATACCGCTGCTGCGCTATATCAAGAAATCTCCAGGCCCTGGGCGCCTATGGCCGGCTGGTCCGGGAAAAGGGCAAAACCGGTTTTGCCCGCTACATGCCCCCGGCCCTGAACAACCTGGAAAGACTGACAACCGGGACCGCAGACCCGCGCCTGCCTGTTCTGGCAAAAACCGTGGGCCATGCCCGCCGGCTTCTGGACCGGCGGCGGCATGAAAAATGAGTTTCCCTGGAAGTCCTAAAACTGATATAATTGTTAATTAACAAAGAAATAACTGCTTGATATTACCCAACACTTAATCACTTCAAACTGAACACTGCCTGTAAAAAAGCCTTTTTACAGGCTCACCAATTTTTGAAAGGAAAATTTGTATGCAGCCCATTTCCCTGATGATAAACGGCCTGCCCGGAAACGTGGCCGCCATGCTTGCGGCCAGGGCCGCCAAAGACAGCCGCTTTGACCTCATTGAGGCCTCTTTGACCGGCGCTGAAATCACACAAACAACGCATGCCGTCAACGGCAAAAGCATCGCTTTGATCCCGCCCAAAGACCGCCAGGGGGCCATTGCCGAAATCAGACAAGCCCACAGGGACTTTATTGCCATTGATTTCACCCATCCCTCTGCGGTCAATGACAATGCCCGGTTTTACTGTGAAAACCAGATCCCCTTTGTCATGGGCACCACCGGCGGCGACCGCCAGAAACTGGCGACCACGGTGGAGAACTCGGATATCTCCGCGGTGATCGCCCCGAACATGGCCAAGCAAATCGTGGGTTTCCAGGCCATGATGGCCTATGCAGCCGAAAACTTTCCCAACCTGTTTGCCGGATATGAACTGACCATCGAAGAAAGCCACCAGCAGACCAAGGCTGACACCTCGGGCACGGCCAGGGCCATGGTGGATTATTTCAACAAGCTGGGCGCAGCCTTTTCCCAAAGCGATATCATCCAAATCCGCGATCCCCAAAAACAAAAAGACCGGCTGGGCGTGCCCGAACAATACCTGTCCGGCCACGGATGGCACACCTACACCCTGATTTCGCCGGACAAGACCGTGACTTTCCGGTTTACCCACAATGTCAACGGCCGGGACATCTATGCCCAGGGGACCTTTGACGCGGTTTTGTTTCTGGCCGGAAAAATCGACCAGGGGCAAAAGGGCCGGGTCTTTTCCATGATTGACGTGCTAAAGCAGGGCTAAGGGCGACAAATGGGAAACAGCACCCTGATTTTGCGCTTTCTTGCAGCGGCCGCGGCGGTACTTTTGTCCCTCCTTGCCACGGCGTCGTGCCCGGCCCAAACCTTCCCAAAACCCGGGTGGCAGGACCGGCCGGATCCCGTGGCCTCCCAGGAGGCCCGACAGGGCGGGGAAATCTGCGTCTTCGGGGGCCAGTACCCCAAAAGCATGAACTATTACACGGACAACAATGTCTTGTCCTCTCAGCTGTTTTCCATGATGTATGACAGCCTTTTGTCCCTGCATCCCGCGAACCTGGAATATGAGCCCGGGCTTGCGCAAAAATGGGAGATATCGGCAGATAAAAAGACCTTCACTTTTCACCTGGACCCGGATGCGCGCTGGAGCGACGGCCGGTCCGTGACCGCAGGGGATGTGGCCTGGACCTATGGGGCGATCATGGACCCGGCCCACATGACCGGATCTCACAAGGTCAGCCTGGAGCGGTTCAAGCCCCCTGAGATCGTCAATGAGCGCACCATTCGATTTACTGCCAAATCGGTCCACTGGAAAAATTTGCTGGCCCTGGGCGGGCTCAACATTCTTCCCAAACACGCTTTTTCAGACAGGGATTTCAACAAGATCAACTTTTCCTTTCCCGTGGTCTCAGGCCCGTACAGGCCCGGGCCAATCCGGGAAGGCATGTCACTGGAAATGGAGAAAAGAAACAACTGGTGGCAGGCCGATTTTGCCAGAAACCAGGGCAAATACAATTTCAACACCCTGGTGTTCCGGTTTTACGCTGAGCGGCAAAATGCCTTTGAAGCCTTTAAAGATGGAAAAATTGACCTGTTTCCCGTCTATACCTCCAGGATCTGGATCCAGGAAACAGCCGGGGATTCTTTTTTGCGCAACCACATCCTGAAGCAAAAGATCCACAACCACAAGCCTGTGGGCTTCCAGGGCTTTGCCATGAACATGCGCGAGCTGCCCTTTGACGATGTTCGGGTGAGAAAAGCCATGGCCCTTTTGCTGGACCGGAAAAAAATGAACCAGACCCTGATGTACAGCCAGTATTTTCTTCACCGCTCCTATTACGAGGATCTTTATTCCGATGCCAACCCGTGCCCGAACCCGCTGATCAAAATGGACCAGAAACAGGCCCGCCGGCTGCTTGACCAGGCCGGCTGGCAGGTCAACCCCGACACCGGATGGCGGGAGAAACAGGGCAGAAAACTGACCATCCGGTTTTTGTCCCGGGATGCGGCCTCTGAGAAATTTCTGTCCATTTATGCTGAGGACCTAAAGGATGCGGGCATTGATCTGGTGATTGACAAAAAGGACTGGGCCGCCTGGGCCCGGGACATGGATGAATTTAATTTCCAGATGACCTGGGCGGCCTGGGGCGCGTCCATGTTTAAAGACCCCGAGGGGATGTGGGCATCGGCTGAAGCCGACAGGCAGGGAAGCGCCAATATCACCGGCTTTTCCGATCCAGAGGTGGACCGGCTCGTCAAAGCCCAGAAAACCGAGTTTGACATTGAAAAACGGCACCGGATCTGCCGGGAAATCGATCAGATCGTATTTGCCGCCCACCCATATGTCCTGCTGTGGAATATCGACTACACCCGGCTTTTATATTGGAACCGGTTCGGCACCCCGCCCACGGTGCTATCAAAATACGGCGATGAGATGAGCGCGCTGACCTACTGGTGGCACGACCCGGATGCCGACGCCCTGCTCAAAGAGGCGGTAAAGCGGGAGTTGTCCCTGCCGCCAAAAGCGCCGGCAATCTATTTTGACGAGGTGTTTTCAGAAGATTCTTCACCCACCAGTTCATAGACCTTTTTTAAGGCTTGTTCCAGGTTTTCGGGCCTGGAGCCGCCCGCCTGGGCCATGTCCGGCCGGCCGCCACCGCCGCCGCCAACTTCTGCGGCCACGTGCTTGATGATGTTTCCGGCATGGAACCGGTCTGTCAGATCCTTGGTCACCACGGCGATCAAAAGCGCCTTTTGCCCCTGGACCGCGCCGAGCACCACCACACCGGAGCCGATTTTTTCCCGGAACTGATCGGCAATGCTGCGCAGGGCCCCGGGATTGTCTGCCTGAACGCTTTTGGCCACCACCTTGACGCCGTTGACCGAGCTGACCTCATCGCTCATCTGGTCAGCAGACGCGGATGCCAGTTTCAGCTTAAGCTGCTCCACCTGTTTTTCAAGGTTTTTCTGCCCGGCCAGCAGACCCTCCACCCGACTGGCCACGGCCTCGGGCCGGTCCTTTAGCAGGCGGGCGGCTTCATTTAAACACCGGTTGACCTCCTGGATGTGGGCAAAGGCCGCCCGGCCGGTCAGGGCCTCGATGCGGCGCACCCCCGAGGCCACGCTGGCCTCAGACAAGATCTTAAACACCCCGATATCCCCGGTTCGCCCGGTATGGGTTCCCCCGCACAGCTCCTGGCTGAAATCCTCAAGGGAAATCACCCGCACCCGGTCGCCGTATTTTTCCTCAAAAAGGGCCATGGCTCCGGTTTTAAAGGCTTCTTCCGCGTCCATCTCCTCCACGGACACGGCCAGGTTTTCACGGATCCGTTCATTGACGAGAACCTCGATTTCCTCGATGGTTTCAGCATCGAGCTGGGAGAAATGGGTGAAGTCAAAACGCAGCCGGTCCGGACCCACAAGCGAGCCGGCCTGGCGCACGTGCTCACCGACCACCTTGCGCAAACACTTGTGCAGGATATGGGTGGCCGTGTGATTGCGCGCCGTGGCCCGCCGGTTTTCCGGATCCACGGCCAGGGTGGCAATGTCTTTTTTGTGCACCTTGCCCGAAACCACCCGGCCCCGGTGAATGATCAGGCCTGTGGGGTCCTTGAAGGTATCTTCCACCCGGATTTCAAAGCCGGGCCCGGCAATTGTGCCCGTATCGGCCACCTGACCGCCGGATGTGGCGTAAAAAGGCGTTTTTTCTGTCACCACCTCAATGGGTGAATCCACTTCAGCCTCATCCACGGCTGCACCGTCGACCACCAGGAGCATGAGCGCAGACTCACAGCTCAGCTGCTCATAGCCCACAAATTCCGGCCGCTTTTCCGTGGAAGCGGAAAAATTGCGGTAGGCCTCACTGACAGACGAAAATGCGGCCACACTGCGCGACTGCTCCCGGCGCTGTGCCATGGCCGCATCAAAACCGTCCATGTCCAAATCCAGGCCCTTGTCGCGCACCACGTCTCTGACAATGTCCACGGGAAAGCCGAAGGTGTCATAGAGTTTGAAGATCACCTCTCCGGGCACCACAGTGGCGTTTTCCCGCTGCATCTGCTCCATGGTTTCGGCCAGCAGTTTCAGGCCGTGGTCCAGGGTTTCGAGAAACCGCACTTCCTCGTTTTTCACCACATTGGTGATAAACATCCGGTCTTCAAACAGCTCCGGGTAGGCCTCCTTCATGATCTCAAAAACCGGCTCCACGGTTTTGTGCAGAAACGGCTCGGTCAGGCCGATGTTTCTGCCGTAGCGGATGGCCCGGCGCATGATGCGCCGCAGCACGTATCCCCTGCCCTCGTTTGAGGGCAGCACCCCGTCTCCGATCAGAAATGCCGCAGCCCGGCTGTGATCGGCAATGACCTTGACGGCCACATCGGTTGTGTTATCCACTCCCATCTCACGGCCGGACAGGGATTCGATGACCCGGATGATGGGGGTAAACAGGTCAGTGTCAAAATTGGTGGGCACGTCCTGGATAATCGAGGCAATGCGCTCCAGCCCCATACCCGTGTCAATGCTCGGGCTGGGAAGCGGGGTCATCTGCCCGTCTTCCGATCGGTTATACTGCATGAACACCAGATTCCAGATCTCCAGGTACCGGTCGCACTCGCAGCCGGGCATGCAGTCGGGCGAGCCGCAGCCGGCGGCCGCGCCCCGGTCGATGAGAATCTCCGAGCAGGGACCGCAGGGGCCGGTTTCGCCCATGGACCAGAAGTTGTCTTTTTCCCCCAGGCGGACGATGCGCTCGGGATCAACGCCGATATGATCGCGCCAGATCTCAAAGGCCTCATCATCGTCGAGATAAACGGTGACCCACAAATCCGCAGGCGGC
>JAGTVF010000042.1 GCA_018224315.1 Desulfobacterales bacterium
GCCACGGCATCCCGGAACTTGGGCGCCCAGTCCAGGGCACCGCGCTGGGCCGTGGTGCTGCAGTTGGAAAACATCCAGTCCATGCCGTTTTGATCCACAAGCCGGATCAGGCTCTGGGTGAGTTCCTCCACGGTTTCGTTAAACGCCTCGCTGGGGCTGTGGCCGTGGCTGCGCAGGGTGTTGTACTGGGCTTCCATGACACCGGCCAGACATCCCATGAGCACGCCGCGCTCGCCGGTAAGATCGCTGAATACCTCTTTTTCAAACGTGGTGGGAAACAGATATCCCGAGCCGATGGCAATGCCGAGGGCCAGTGTACGCTGCCGGGCCCGGCCGGTGTGATCCTGGTGAATGGCAAAACTGGAGTTGATGCCCTGGCCTTCCAGAAAGTTGTTGCGCACGCTGGTGCCCGAGCCCTTGGGGGCCACCAGGATCACATCCACGTTTTCCGGCGGAATGACTTCTGTCTGCTCCTTGTAGACAATGGAAAAACCGTGGGAGAAATACAGGGCGTCGCCTTCATTGAGGCATTGTTTAATTTTGGGCCACGTGGCCACCTGGCCGGCATCAGACATCAGCTCCATGATGATGGTGCCGCGCTTTGCCGCCTCTTCCAGGGGGAAAAGGGTCTCTCCGGGAACAAATCCGTCAGAAACGGCCTTTTGCCAGTACTCGTCGCCTTCGAGCTGGCCCACGATAACTGAAAGTCCGTTGTCTTTGAGGTTCAGCGCCTGGGCCGGGCCCTGCACGCCGTATCCGAGCACCACGATGGTCTCGTCTTTCAAAACCTCGCGTGCCTGTTCCATGGTAAATTCATCAGAGGTGATCACCTCTTCTTCCACTCCGCCAAAATCCAGTTTCGCCATGTCCTGGTCCTCCATGTTGTTGGGTTTTTATAAAAATTCGTTCTTTTTGTTTCACTTCAATCAAGCAGCCGCTGACTTTCAACAGCCTTATCGGTTTTCCCGGGGCAGGGCCACACACCCGGTGCGGGCGATTTCCCGGATGCCGAAGGGCTTTAGCAGATTGAGTACGGCTTCGATTTTTTCGGCATCGCCTTCGATTTTCAGGGTAAAGTGCTCCATGCCCACGTCCACCACCTGACCGCGGAAAATGTCGGTGATGCGCAGAATCTCCGCCCGGTGATCGGCCCGGGCGTTGACCTTGATCAGGGCCATTTCCCGCTCTACATACTGGGTGCCGGTCAGGTCAATGACCTTGAGCACGTTGATGAGCTTGTTTAGCTGTTTTTGAATCTGTTCGATGATCATGGGGCTGCCCTTGGTGACCATGGTGATCCGCGAAATTCCGGGATCAACGGTTTCGGCCACGCTCAGGCTTTCAATATTGTATCCCCGGCCGGAAAACAGCCCGGTGATCCGCGAGAGCACGCCCGGCTCGTTGTCCACAAGAATGGAGAGTAAATGCTTTTTTTCGGTCATCATCAAATCCTTTTTCAACCGGTTGTTCCGGATTTCATATTCGGTTTGCTTTAAACCAGTTGCCTTAAACCAGCAGCATCTTCTTGATGGGTGCGCCTGCGGGCACCATCGGATAGACGCTTTCCTCCGGCTCCACGACAAAATCCATGACCACCGGCCTGTTGCATTCCAGTCCCTGGCGCAGAACCGAGGCCACTTCATCGGGTGTTTTCGCCCGTAGTCCTACGGCGCCGTAAGCCTCGGCGAGTTTGACAAAATCCGGGGCATGGACAAACTGGGTGGACGAATAACGGCGCTTGTAGAACAATTCCTGCCACTGGCGCACCATGCCCAGAAAACCGTTGTTTAAGATCACCACCTTTACCGGAAGATTGTACTGCACGGCGGTGGCCAGTTCCTGGATATTCATCTGGATGGAGCCGTCGCCGGCAATGTCGACAACCGTTGAACCCGGTGCGCCCACCTGGGCGCCGATGGCCGCAGGCAGACCAAATCCCATGGCCCCCAGCCCCCCGGAGGTGATGAAATGGCCGGGTTCCTTGACGTGGTAATACTGGGCCGCCCACATCTGGTTCTGGCCCACCTCAGTGGTAATGATGGCATCGCCGCCGGTGATGTCATACAAAGTGTCGATCACATACTGGGGCTTGATCACCTCGCCCTGCTCATAGGCCAGGGGCGTGGTTTGCTTCCATTCATCAATCTGCCCCAGCCAGGGCTTGCGGGTTTCTGTAAGCCCTTCCCATTTCTTTTTGTCCACAAGCGTGTTGATCTCCGCCAGGGAGATCTTGCAGTCGCCCACCACGGGCACGTGAACGGGCACGGTTTTCTGGATGGAAGTGGGATCAATGTCGATCTGCACGATTTTGGCATTCGGGGCAAACTCGTCGATCTTGCCGGTGACCCGGTCGTCAAAGCGCACGCCCACGGATAGGAGAAGGTCGCATTCTGAAACCGCCATGTTGGCGCGAAACGTGCCGTGCATGCCCAGCATTCCCAGCCATAAAGGGTCTGTTCCCGGAAATCCGCCCAGTCCCATGAGTGTGCTGGTCACCGGGATCTGCAGCTTGCGCGCCAGTTCGGTAAGCTCCTGATGGCCCTTGGAAAGGCTCACCCCTCCGCCGGAAAAAATCACGGGCTTTTGCGACTTGGCAATGAGCTCCACCACCTTGTTGAGCTGCTTGATATTGGGCTTGTAGGTGGGGTTGTAGGTTTTGAGCTTCACCTCGCCGGGCACATTGAATTGGGTCGTGGCATTGACGACATCCTTGGGCAGATCCACGAGCACCGGTCCGGGCCTGCCGGAGCGGGCGATGTAAAAGGCCTCTTTGATGGTGCGGGCAAGGTTGCGCACGTCCTTGACCAGATAATTGTGTTTGGTGCAGGGCCGGGTGATGCCCACAATATCGACTTCCTGAAAAGCGTCGTTTCCGATCAGGGCCGTGGGCACCTGGCCGGTTAAGATCACAATGGGAATGGAATCCATATACGCCGAGGCAATGCCGGTGACCGTATTGGTGGCCCCGGGCCCGGAGGTCACCAGGCAGACGCCCACTTTCCCGCTTGCCCGGGCATATCCGTCCGCGGCATGGGCGGCGCCCTGTTCGTGGCGAACCAGCACATGGTTGATGCTTTTTTCCTCCATCAGGGCATCATAAATGTCAATCACCGCGCCGCCCGGATATCCGAAAATCGTGTCCACTCCTTCTTCCTGAAGCATTTTCAGCAGTATATCAGCACCTTTGAGCTTCATTGTCTGTCCTCGTCATTCTTTGGGGGTCATGTTTTTTGGGCAATGTTTTTGCGGTTTATAAAAAACGGTTTCAAAGCCGAATATTATCCTTTTAATACCGCTCCCTTGTCTGCTGAGGTGACCTGTTTGGCATATCTGGCCATGTAGCCTTTGGTGATCTTCGGTGCCGGGGCCTGCCAGGCGGCAAAGCGGTTTTCCAGCTCGTTTTCATCGACCTTCAGGGCAATGCTTTTGCCGGCAATGTCGATGGCAATGATATCGCCTTCTTTGACCACGGCAATGGGGCCTTTCTGCATGGCCTCGGGCGATACATGGCCGATGGCCGCCCCGCGCGTGCCGCCGGAAAACCGGCCGTCAGTGATCAGGGCCACGTCGGCATCCAGTCCCATGCCGGCAATGGCCGAGGTGGGGGTGAGCATTTCGCGCATGCCGGGCCCGCCCATGGGGCCTTCATAGCGGATGACCACCACGTCTCCTTTTTTGATTTGGCCGTCCATGATGGCTTCAGTGGCGTCCTCCTCGGAGTCAAATACCCGGGCAGGTCCTTCGTGCTGCATCATCTGGTCCACCACCGCGGATTGTTTGACCACGCATCCGTTGGGGGCCAGGTTGCCGAAAAGCACAGCCAGTCCGCCCACTTTATGATGAGCCCGGTTGACGGGGCGGATGACCTCATCGTCGATGACACGGGCGGCGGCCAGGTTGTCCTGTACGCTTTTTCCGGTGACCGTCAGACACGAGGTGTCAATCAGGTTCGCTTCAGCCAGGGTTTTCATCACTCCGCCGATGCCCCCGGCATTCTCCAGGTCCTCGATGTGATGGGCCCCGCCCGGGCTCAGGGAGCACAGGTGGGGGATCCGGTTGCTGATGTCATTGATCCGGTTTAAATCCAGTGCCATGCCGGCCTCGTGGGCCAGGGCCGCAATATGGAGCACCGTGTTTGTGGAACACCCCAGTGCCATGTCCACGCACAGGGCGTTTTCAAATGCCTCGTGGGTCAGAATCCGGCTTGGCACGATCCCTTGTTCGTGCAGGGCCACAATCTGAATGCCGGCCTGTTTGGCCAGCCGGATCCGGGCCGACATCACCGCGGGGATGGTGCCGTTTCCGGGCAGACCTAGTCCGATGGCCTCGGTGAGACAATTCATGGAATTGGCGGTAAACATCCCGGAGCATGATCCGCAGGTGGGACAGGCCGAATCTTCAATGCCGCAAAGTTCCTGCTCGGACATCACCCCCCGCCGGACCTTGCCCACGGATTCAAACACCGAGATCAAATCAACCTTCTCGCTCGGGTTTTGGGGGTTGCGGCCGGCCAGCATGGGGCCGCCGGAGATAAATATGGCCGGGATGTCCAGGCGCGCGGCGGCCATGAGCATTCCGGGCACGATCTTGTCGCAGTTGGGAATCAGCACCAAAGCGTCCAGGGCGTGGGCTGTTGCCATGATCTCGATGGAATCGGCGATCAGTTCCCGGCTGCCCAGGGAATATTTCATGCCTTCATGGCCCATGGCAATGCCGTCGCATACGCCGATGGTGCCGAATTCCACAGGCGTACCCCCGCCCATGTAAATGCCGGCTTTTACCGCCTCGCTGATCTGGTTTAAGTGCGTGTGGCCCGGCACCACGGTGTTTACCGAGTTGGCAATGCCGATCAGCGGCCTGCGGATTTCATCGTCGGTGTAGCCTGCGGCCTTGAGCAATGCCCGGTGGGGCGCCCTTCCGATACCCTGTTTGGCAATGTCGCTTTTCATGATTTGTCTCCCCCTGAAACAAAAAAACCGTTATCAGCTTTTCGGGGCTGATAACGGTTTATGTAAGAATTTATGCTGCTTAAAAATTTTTACGAGCCATTATCAACCCCGTTGCCCGTCCAGGACGATGACGCCCAGTACGGGTACGATAATCAGAATAAGGCTGAAAATGACCGGCCGGAAATTCATTTTGGCAATCCGTTTTTTAATGCTGCTTTTTCATTCAACTGATTTTCGGTTCAATTGGCTTTTTTTGACTTTTGCAGATAAAAAATCACAACAAAAACCAATCACTGGATTCCAGATTCCCTATCAGTCGCACACGGGCCTTGTCAAGCCTTTATTTTTTATTTTTCCTGGGTTTCGGATCGTTATGGTCAACCGGTTTTGGCAGCAAGGTGGCAGCTGAACCATTCCAGGGTGTTTTCCATGAATGTCTGCTGGTGTTCCGGTTGGCTCAAGGGGTGATCACCACCGGCCAGACAAAGCAGTTTTTTGGGTTCCCCTGCGGCATGGTGGATCTGCACGGCGTTTTCATAAGGCACTACCGGGTCGGCATCCCCGTGGCAGACCAGCAGGTGATGGACTTTTTCCAGGTTTTCTGTGACGTCATATTCCAATTGCTCTTTGCGGAGTCCGGCCAGGTCCGGATCCGTCTGATAGTCGCCGGGGATATGAATGGCGGAAAACCGGATGGGTGCGGCCAGGGTGACCACGGCGTCAAAATCTGTTTCCCCTGCGGCGTGCAGCACAACAGCCCCGCCCAGGCTGCTGCCGAAAAGGCCCGCAGAGCAGCCCAGATCCGGCCGTTGCCCCAGCATATCCATGGCAGCCGCCAGATCCCGGCACCGGCCTTCAAAGGTGGTGACTTCCGCAAACACCCCGTCACTTTTCCCGCACCCCCGGTGATCAAACCGGAAATAGGCCAGTCCCAACCGGTTGCATTGCCGGGCCAGGTCCTGCTGTTTGGGGGAATCGCCGTCAGACAGCATGCCGTGAACCCCGATGACAAAAGGGGGGTTGGGGGTTTGCGGCAGGTGCAGGGTACCGTGCAGCCGCAGGCCGTCTGACTCAAAAAACAGGGTTTCCTGCATATGGGCTCCTTTTTGATGCAAGGTGATTCAAAATGTTATGCAACAGGTGTGAGCGGCAAATTGTCAATATATGTATCGTTTTCGGTATTGCAACGCAATTGGATTTGATGGATTGCAACGATTTTCGCATTGCGGCGTCCGAAACCGCTCCAATGCAGCCCAACAAACCCGCCCCGGCCGCCTTCATGTGCGGAGTGCTCTGCAAAGTCCTGGATGTAATGGGTTTTTTTTGCAAATGAACAGCCTATCACGGAGGCCCGGGGGCAGGGGATGGTTTTTGAAGCGACATTGAGCGTTTTTCCGCGATGGCAATGGCTGAATCCGCAAATGATATTTGTTTGCTCAATTTTTAATCCCTGACAAGAGACCACATAGGAAAAACGATCAGGAGCGAAAAAACCAGCCCCTGTCTCCGGGCCTCCGTCCTGTTTTGTCATCGGCTTTGTTTGACAGAGCATCATGATCCGGACTATGAAGCAAGAGAAAACATAAAAGGTATTGGAAGGTTTATGACGGTTAAGAAAAAACAGGAAATTGAGCTTGATGTTACGGGCATTGCCTTTGGCGGCCGGGGCATTGCCAAAATAGACGGATACACCGTGTTTGTGGATCAGTCCGTGCCCGGCGACCGGGTGCTGGCCCGGATCGTGAAAAAGAAAAAATCCTATGCAGAAGCCCGCACCCTGCAGGTGCTCGAGCCGTCTGACGACAGAATCGAGCCGCCCTGCCGGTATGCCGGTTGGTGCGGGGGCTGCAAATGGCAGTTTCTGCAATACGAGCGCCAGCTGGAATACAAGCGCCGGCATGTCAGAGAAGCCGTGGAGCACATCGGGCAGATCTCCGGGGTGCCGGTTCATCCGGTGCTGGCCGCAGACAAGATATTTGGATACCGCAACAAAATGGAGTTTTCCTGCTCTGATCGGCGGTGGCTGCTGCCCGAGGAACTGGGCCTGCCGGATATCCCAAAGGATTTTGCCCTGGGCCTGCACGTGCCGGGCACATTTGACAAAATCCTGGATATTGACGCCTGCCTGCTGCAGCCGGAAAAGGGAAACCGCATCTTAAATGACGTGCGCGACCAAATTCAGGCTTCCGGGCTGGCCCCTTACGGGCTGCGAACCCATGAGGGGTTCTGGCGGTTTGTGATGCTGCGTCATTCCGTGGCCGAAGACCGATGGCTGGTTAACCTGGTCACGGCAGCCGAAAACAGCAGGGCACTTGAGGCGGTTGCCGGCTATCTCATGGAGGCCCATGATGATATCGCCGGGGTGGTCAACAACGTGACGGCCAAAAAAGCCGCTGTGGCTGCAGGCGATTATGAAGTGCCCATTTCCGGCCGGGCGTTTGTCCAGGAGCAGCTCGGCGGTTTTGCTTTTGATGTCTCGGCCAATTCCTTTTTCCAGACCAACACCGCTCAGGCCGAAAAACTCTATGATACCGTGCGCAGGTATGCGCAGTTAAGCGGGTCTGAATCCGTGGTGGATCTTTATACCGGAACCGGTACAATTCCGATCTGGCTGTCAGCTGATGCCGGTCAGGTCACCGGCCTGGAAATCGTGGCATCGGCTGTGGCCGATGCCAGGAAAAACTGCGAAAAAAATCAGATCACCAACTGCAGATTTGTGGCCGGCGACATCCGCCAATCCATCGCAGAGGTAGAACATGGGCCGGATGTGGTGATCCTTGATCCGCCCAGGGCGGGCATGCACAAGGACGTGGTCAAATCCGTGCTGGATATGGCCCCGGAAAAAATGGTGTATGTCTCCTGCAACCCGGCCACCCTGGCCCGGGATCTGTCGCTGATGGCTGAAGCCTATCACGTGGCTGAAATCCAGCCCGTGGACATGTTTCCCCACACGTTTCATATCGAGGCCGTGGCCCGGCTGGTGCGCAAATAAGCGCAGACATCCGGTAGAAAGACCAAAAGAAAAATTCAAAAGGCATAAGAGGTGGCAGATGAAAATCGAGATGACCCCGATTGGCACATTTTACACGGATGAAACCGATATACCCCGGCACTGGACCATTTCCAAGTCAAAGGGCAGAATCGAGATCAACCCGGATTTTCAAAAGGGGCTGCAGGATGTGGCTGTTGGCGAGCAGATCGTTGTGTTGTTTGGCTTTCACAAAAGCCAGGCCTTTACCCCGGATCTGCTGGTGCAGAAACCGCCGCACAGGGACCGGCCCTTTGGGGTGTTTTCCATATGCTCGCCCCGGCGGCCCAGCCCCATCGGCTTATCCGTGCTGCACGTGACCGATATCCGCGCAAATGTTCTGGACGTGGAAAACATCGACATGCTCGATCAGACCCCGATTCTGGATATCAAACCGCATATCACGGGGGAAAAATAGCCCTTCCCGGGTGTTGGACACCTCTGGGGCGTACCGGAGATTGCGGGCAGGTATTGACGCAATTGGTGATCCGGGTTGCCGGGTGCGGCCGGAAGTGTTATTGTTAAATGAAATCACAAAATCCATGTCTTTTTCACCTCCAACCCCAGGGAGGGCCTGCCCATGAAGACAAAGATTCATCGCATCCTTTGTGCCACGGATTTTTCCGATGTTTCCCGGATGGTGGTGCCCTACGGCATTGAACTGGCAGCGGAATTAAACGCGGAACTCTATGTGGCCCATGTCATTGATCTGCCCACCATATCGGTTTACGGAGAGGCGGTTTTTGATCCCATTACCCAGCAGCAGCGGTTTATGGAGTTTGCCCGCAGGGAGATAGAAAATCAGCTGCAGGAGACATCCGTGGAAGCCACACCGCTGATCACCATCGGGCATGCCACAGAGGAGATCGCCTCCATGGCCGCGGATTATGATGTGGATCTGGTCATTGCCGCCACCCATGGCCGCTCCGGGATCAGGCGGCTGTTTCTCGGGTCTGTAACTGCCCGTCTTATGCGCATGCTCAATTGTCCCATTCTGGTGCTGCGCACCATCGAGGAACTGGAAAAGCCCCATCGCCAGACCATCCCGTTTAAACGCATCCTGGTGGGCTGCGATTTTTCCGAGGATTCCGGGGCGGCCGTGGAATGCAGCGTCAATATTGCCCAGGAGTTTGCGGCGAAACTGCATCTTGTCCACGTGGTGGAGCCCACTCAGTACAAGGATCATTTAACCTTTCCGGCCCAGCCCGGTGATCCGGTTCCCGGAGATCTCCATGAGGCCATCAAGCAGAAGCTTTCGGCCATGGTGCCGGCCGATGCTGAAAATTGGTGCGAGGAGATCAAAACCAGCGTTCTGGTGGGAAAACCTTACGCCGAACTGGTGCGGTATGCGGATCTCTATGACATGGACATGATTGCCCTGGGCGTGCGCGGCCACGGCATGGTGGAACATCTTCTGGTGGGCTCCACCACTGACCGGGTGGTTCGCCGGGCGCCGTGCCCGGTCCTGTCGGTGAATCCGGCGGTACGACAGTAGCCGCACCGCCGTTTAACAGGTTATGCTGCGGTTTCTTTCAGGATCTTCCCTTTTGTGCTGATCACGATCTGCTTGTGGGGAATCTGTGCGTCCGCGGCTTCCAAGCCTTTTTTGACCACCTGGGGCAGTCCGCTGCAGCAGGGCACTTCCATGGTCACCGTGGTCACCGATTGGATGCCGGCCTGTTTGAACACGTCGGCAAATTTGGCTGCATAGGCGTCAATGTCGTCGAACTTGGGACATCCCATCATCACCGCTTTTCCCTGGAGCAGCTGTTTGTGCAGATCCGGGTAGGCCACGGCCACGCAGTCGGCCAGCACCAGAAGATCCGCACCTTTTAAAAATTTTGCATTTGCGGGCACCAGCCGGATCTGCACCGGCCAGTGGCCAAGGGCGGAGTTTTCTGCCTGAGCGCTTTGGGCGTCTTGTGGTTTCTGGCCGGCATTTTCAAAAATCCGCACCTGCTGCGACGGGCATCCGCAGGCCATCTCCGGCTGGGTTTGGTTTGTTTCGGGTTGGGACTGCCGGAGATTTTCCAGGTGTTTTTCCACGGCTTCCTCGTCGAACTCCTCGGCTTCGCGCTCCACGATTTTCAGCGCGCCCGTGGGGCACTCGCCCATACAGGCCCCAAGCCCGTCGCACAGATTATCGGAAATGACCCTGGCCTTGCCGTCTATGATTGCAATGGCGCCTTCGGCGCAGGCAACAACGCACTGGCCGCAGCCGTCGCAGATGTCCTCGTCGATTTCTATGATTTTTCGCAGGGTTTTCATTGTTTCCTCCGATGGATATGCTTTATATTTTAAAATCAGTTGAATTTATTGCAAAAAAAGCTGTTTGGCCCGCTTTTGGCCGGCTTTTGTAAAAAACTGCCGGCTGATCACTTTTTCCATGTGAGCTTTGTCCGGCTCCTTCCTTTTTGCCGAATCCTCCAGGTTGGCGATCAGGTCCGCATCATAGAGGACCCTGAAGTTTATTGTCTCGTTTTCCCGGGGGTGGTGGTGATGTCCAATGATGTCGCAGACCTCGTCGATCATGGCCTCTGCTGCGCCCACATCCTCCATGATCTGCCTGGCAACGGTCGGGCCTTCTTCTTCCTGATAGCGGGCAGCGCTGCTGCCGTGCTTTTTTTCGGCTTCGGGAATGCCGATATCATGCAGGTAGGCGGCTGCCAGAATCACGGCCATGTCGCCGCCTTCCTGGCCGGCAATGGCTTCGGCATGCCGGGCCACCCGGGTGGCATGACCGATGCGCTTGAAATCCTGCCTGAAATATTTTTTCATTTCCACGGCAATCCGGTCTTTCATCAGCTCCTGGCGCTGGGCCAGCAGTTCCGGGGGCAGTTCGCCGAGGCATTGGTCTGCAAACTTGCAATAGGCCGCGCACCCGAAGTCCATGTTCGGGTTGACAAAGCGATGACCGCAGTGACCGCATTTGCGCATGGTGTCATCCTTGAAAAACTCCACGGCTTTTCCGCATTCAGGGCACTGGGTTTCAAAAATAGCGCCCGGCTTCCAGTATCTGCTGTCCTGTCCTGGGCATTTCATATTGTTTCTCCTTTCGGCCGTCGTGAAAATGGATATGCCGGCCTGGCTTTGGGTTCGGCTTCAGGTTCAAAGTAAGCATCCCCGGGGGATGCGTAAATTGTTGGCTTCTTTTTTACCGCATTGATTCCCGGTCTGCATTGACTTAAGTCAAGCTTGGGGTTTGACAGCCGGCAGATGGGGAATAATTTTAATTCATGAGGAAAAATTTGGCTAAAGTTTGCATTTCAATTCCAACAGAGTTCAAGGAGAGGCAATATGGCTGATAAGGAAACGCTTTGCGAAAAAATCAAGGAGATTTATCCGGATATCGGCGAATGCGGCATTGACGTAACAGTGGATTATGATCAGGAAAACAAGGCTTGGGTCGTGGATTTGAAAAAGGACCAGCACGAGCTCAAAACCTTTCTTGAACCCGAAGATGCAGAAACCTGTATGCTCGGCAAGCAGTGCATCGGCCTGGGCATCCAGATTGCCCAGCTAAAGGACAACATTTTGAAAACATAAACCAAAGGTTTCAATTTTTGAACATCTTTATTTTCCTGTTATCTTAAGGATTGAAAAAAATCACCGGCCCGCACCGGGGCAACCGATCAAAGGCCCCGGCCGGGCCGGTGATTTTGAATTAAAATTTTTATCTCCTGCCGTTTGATCCAAACCCACTTGTCTTTCCCGGTCCCGCGGCCCGCGGGGTTCGAAACA
>JAGTVF010000043.1 GCA_018224315.1 Desulfobacterales bacterium
CATCCCGCAGCAGTATGCCATAGGATGTGATCATCACCATGCCCGGGACCGAAAGATCGGCCATCTCCCGGTCGGCTCCGTAGTACACCGATGCCTGCAGGCCCGGAGCGTGCTCCCGGATTTTGCGCTCCCAGTGGGAAATCACCGTGGTGGGGCACACCACCAGGCAGGGCGCCGGTTTTTGCGGGGTTTCCTTAAGCCAGGCCATCAGGGCCATGACCTGATGGGTTTTGCCAAGCCCCATTTCGTCGCATAGAAGCCCGCCCATGCGGTTTTCCGCAAGAAACCCCAGCCACTGAAGTCCGTTGTACTGGTAGTCGCGCAGGCCGGTGGCCAGACCGGCGGGATGCAAAATCCGGCTTGCCGGCTGCATCTCCAGAATCAACGAAAGACTCCGGGAGGGCGCATCATCCCTGGACTGAACCTGGAGATAAGGGCCGGATGCGGCCTGAAGCCGCAAAAGATCCATCCTGGACAATTGAAAAACTTCCCTGCCCCCGGCCAGCTGTGCGGAAACCGGATTTCCCGGCAGGTTCAAAACCGGCCCTGGATCCAGATCCCGAACCGCCACCCATCCATCGTCCACAGGCAGATACTTTTTGCCGGCCCTGCGGGCCTCATAAATATCTGCCAGGCTGACGGCTGCATTTTCCCCGAATCCGTAGGCCACAGACAGCCAGCACCAGTCCCGGTCCACAGCATCGGCTTTGAGCTCGATGCGGTCCCACTGCCGGTGCAGCTTCAGTCGTCTGGCGCTGGAATCGATGATATTGGGAGGAGAAAAAATATCGCCCAGTTTATCAATCACCTCCGGCAGCCGCCCGGGCTTTATCTTTTTTGTGTACTGCCGGCCAAAGACCGGGCCGAACCGGTCCGGGGCTTTCCACGTGGCCAGCACCTTTTTATCCGGAATGTATACCGTGTCCTGGTACCAGTATTTTTTCAAAGAGCTGCGTTCAACGGCCGTGGCGGAACCGTCGGGCGAGTGCACCCGCAGATACAGGGTCAGCCGCAGGTGATTTTTCTCGTCTGCCGATACCCGGACGATGGATTCCAAAGATTCTGGCCACACAGGCAAGCCCGTGCGGTCCGGAAATATCCGCTCCAGTTCCTTTTGTACGCGCATGACGCCCCTGCGGGGTACGGCAATGCGAAGCCGCCGCCGCGGATCTTCACAGCAGATCATAAACCGGCCAGTGGATTCTTCGATGTCAGCTGTCACAGATGCGCGGCCCTGGGCCGATACATTGCGGAAATGATAGGCCAGCCGGTACCAGAAACTTTTTTCCAGAGCCTGGCGCCGATTGATCACCCCCTGGTCGGCCATGATGCGCTCAGTTTCCGTCAAGGTCAGATTTGCCAGCATGTCCATGACGCGGCCCCGGTGAAAGGCAAGACCATCCGGGGCGGCAAGGCCGGTGCGCTCCAAAAGCAGCTCCTTTTCCTGCGCCGCTTTTCCGGATGCATCCGGATCCGGTTCAAATGCAGCAAGAAGAGATTCATTGTCGTCCAGCACCTGCAGCGCCCCGGCATCCGATGCCGGATCATCCCTGAATGAAAGGGATTGACCATTGACCGGGCAGGCCTGATGAAGCGCCGAAGCCAGCTGATACCAGGGACTTTTGCGAAAAATGGCATCGAGCCAGGGCTCACGGGCCAAACCGGAGACCTGCCTGACGGCATCTGACAGCTGCCGGATATGGGGGCATTTTGCTTTTCGCTTCTTGCCGGTGGCGGCTTTGCAACTGCAGGTCAGTGTGTATTGTCCGGTTTTGGCTTCCACGACCAGAACCGCCAGTCCCGGATCCGGGTCTTTTTTTTCCGGCACCAGAGCCAGGGCGTTTCTGTGGTATTCCAGCCGGTTGGCAGGCAGATGGGCAAACAATTGTTCAACAGCCATGTCAATACGCTCCTTGCTGTTTTTCCGGAAAAGCCGGCTGTCTGAATTTGCGCAGGGTCAGCACCACGTTGGCGGTAAATATCAGCAAGGCCCCCAACCAGCCGGCCGGCGACAGGGCCGGGTCTGCTGCCACCACCGGGCCGAGCACGGCAGCCAGCAGAATTCGCGTGGAAGACAGAATCCCGCCTTCCACAGCCGTGACATACTTAAAGCCCAGGGTCAGCAAATACTGCCCCCCCACGCCAAGCACCGAACAGAGGGCCAGGTAATAGAACTGTTTTGCATCGGGCACGGAAATCTCCCGGAAAAACATGGCATAGATGATCACCGCGCCCAGGCCGAACATATAAAACAAAATGGTGTCTGAATCATGGTGCAGCCGGCTGATGTTGAGATAAATAATGGCAAAAGACGCGCTGATGCCCGAAGCCAGTCCCCACAGACTTTCCACCCGCAAATCCAGTTTACCCGGAGACAGGATCAGCCAGATGCCGGCAAAGGCCACCACCACCATGGCCGCTGCCACGTGATCCCGCTGGTGTTTGAGCAGAATCCAGGAAAACAGGGCCAGAAACACCGGATAGGTCATGTTTAAAATATTGCCCTCTGCCAGGGAGGTCACGGAAACCGCCTGATAGAAGCAGTACACCGCCAGACAGTTAAACACCGTTCGCCCCGCCAGCAGGTGCAGGCGGACTGCCCGGGGTCCCTTTCGGCGGACAGCCAGCAGGGCGCAGATCACAAAAAAACCCAGCAGAAACCGGGCAAACACGAAATATGAGGCCGGGATCACCACATCCTGCTGTGCCCAGCGGATCACGGCCGTGGCCAGGTAAAAGAAAAAAGCTGAGGCCAGAACGCTCAAACTGCCGGTCAACTGCAGGGCCCGGGAGGCCTGGCGCCGGTCGTAGGGCGCATCCGGGGCGGCATCCCGAGATTTGTTTTCAGCTTTCTTTCTGGAAGAATCCGGTTTCATGGCCTTTTTAAACAACCATCCCTGTGTTGAAATTTTCCTTAAAAGCCATTATCATTGACACATAAAGGTTAAAAAATAAAGATTTGATAGAATCGTGAAAAAGTTTTCCAAACCGACCATAGAAGGGGACTGACGGAGAAAAAAATACGCTTATGAAACTCGCGGTACTCAGCGACACCCACGACAATATCCCAAACGCCAGAAAGGCGTTGGAAATTATCGGCAAACAGCAGGCCGAGGCCATCATCCATTGCGGAGACATTATTGCCCCGTTTATGCTCAAAGAATTTCAGCAGGCGCAGATCCCCCTTCACTGCGTGTTTGGCAACAATGACGGGGACAAATTCCTGCTCACAAAAACCGCGGCCGCCTCAGACGGCCTGATCACCCTGTACGGCATTCTCGGGGAAATTGATTTTCAGGGGTTTTTTATCGGCTTCACCCATGAACCCCAAATGGCCGAGGGGCTGGCTGCCACAGGCAAGTACGACCTGGTATGCTTCGGCCACACCCACATGCCCCGGCAGGAACAGACGGGAAAAACCTTTTTGCTCAATCCCGGGGATGTGATGGGCAAAGAGGGCAATCCGGGATTCTGCATGGTGGATACCCGCCGGCATTCCATAACCCGACTGACCATCTCCTGAGGTTGCTGACGCCATGAAACCTGCTTGCCTGCGGGCCGTCTGCATTGCCGTCCTTTTTTTTCTGATCTGGGCGGCTACGGCGTTTGGTGCGGCTTTCCGCTATGAGATACAGATAATGGCAGATGCCCGAAAACCGGTCATGAACCGGCTGGGCTATGAGCAGATCCATATTGTCCGGCCCGGGGAAACCCTGCTCGATATTGCCCGGAACTACGAACTCGGGTACAATGAACTGGCGCTGATCTATCCGGACATGGATCCCTGGCTGCCGCCCCGGGGAAAGGAAATTGTCATTCCCCGGACCTGGGTGCTCCCGCCCACCCGATATCAGCAAGTGGTGGTCAATATCCCGGAAATGCGGCTTTACCGTTTTTTCCCGGCGCACAAACTGGTCAAAACCTACCCCATTGGCATCGGCAGGCAGGGGGCGGCCACGCCGACAGGAGACACCCGGGTGGTTTCCCGTGTAAAAAATCCCGAATGGACCGTGCCCGAGGCCTCCAGGGAAAAAGTGGGGCGGGCCGTGGTGCCTCCTGGACCGGACAACCCCCTGGGAGACTACTGGGTCGGCCTCAACGACGGGCAGATCGGGATTCACGGCACCAACTTTGCCTGGGGTATTGGCAGAAGGGTCAGCCACGGATGTATCCGGATGTATCCGGAACATGTTAAGATCTTTTTCAATGAAGTGGCCGTGGGGGACCGGGTGGAAATCATCTATGCCCCAATAAAGGTGGGAATACAGGATGATAAAATTTTTCTGGAGGTCCACCCGGATATTCATGATATAATACCGGATATGCATGCTCATGCCGGGGACCTGTTACGGCAAAGGGGCTTATTTTCCGGCATTGACCAGCAGAAGATGCAACGGGTGGTGACAGCCCGGCGCGGCGTACCCGAAGCCGTGGGCAGCGTCACCGAACTGAAACAACCATAAAACAAAAGGAGGTAGTACAAAATGGCAAAAAGCAACCGAAAAAAGACCGTCTGGACCCTGATGGCCGCATTTATCGCAGTGGCCGCCCTCATGGTGTCGGGCTGTGCCGGCACGGCCCAGTTCAATGAACTCCAGGAGCAGGTCAACGCCAACACGGCAAAGATTGACCAGGCCGCAGCAGACGCCGAGGAAGCCAAGGCAGCAGCCGGCCAGTCCTCCGCGGATGCCGAGAAGTACGCCAACCAAGCCAAGATGGCTGCTGACGAGGCCGAGCAGGCCGCCCAGAAGAGTGAAGCCATTTTCAACCAGAAAATGCAAAAGTAATTTTTTCCACAAAACCCCCGGCAAGCACACCCCTGCGGGTGGGCTGCCGGGGGCTGTTTTTTTCTTATCATCAAAGTCTGATTTCAGATGGCGCCATCATCTTTGGGCGGCGGCCAGTTTTTCCCGCAGATAGGCTGCGGTCAAGGATTCCGCCGAGGACGCCACCATCTCAGGGGTGCCCCGGGCCACCACTTGCCCCCCCTTTTGCCCGCCGCCGGGGCCCATATCAATGACACAATCGGCCGCGGCAATCAAATCCATGTCATGCTCAATCACCACCACTGTATCGCCCCGGTCCGCCATCTGCTGAAGTGCGGACACAAGCTTTGCCACATCCGCCATATGCAGTCCGGTAGTGGGCTCGTCAAGCACGTAAAATCCGCCGCCGGCCGACCTTGTGGTGAGTTCCGCGGCCAGTTTCATGCGCTGGGCCTCGCCGCCGGACAATGTGG
>JAGTVF010000044.1 GCA_018224315.1 Desulfobacterales bacterium
CATGCTCAACCCCCTTTGTTATCGCAGGTGATGTTTGCGGAATTCATTGATGTCGCGTTCCCAGCCGCCTTCGACCTCTTCTTCCTTCCAGAAGATATACGGATTGTGCCGCGGTTCCTGTACATGCTGCGGAACCGGGTCAATGCCCGTGACTTCAAGCAGCTTCTGGAAGCCCTGGCGCTTCATGAGCTCGCCGAGGCGCTCGCGGTTCTTGCCCTCTTCCATCCACCAGTCCCAAATCGACTCAATAACGTCCTTGATGGCCTGGTAGCCGTTGTCCTTGTTGACTTCCACAAAGGGCACCAGCAACGAACCCATCTGGGCACCGTCAAGGATGGGAGCCTTGGCGCCGACCAGGATGGAGCATCCGGTCTGCTTGCCGGGACGCAGGGCGCGGGGCATAACATTGATGCAGTGCATGCACCGGGTGCATTCCTTGTTGTCGATCTCGAGCTTGCCGTTTTCAAACCACATACATTTGGTCGGACACAGGTCAATGACTTCCTTCTGGATGTCGAACTTTCCCCAGTCACGGCCGGAATGGGCGCCTGCATTGGGTTTGAGCTCGCCGGCCACATAGGCTTTGACCGCTTCCTGGTCAATGCGGATATCGTCTTTCCAGGTGCCGATAAAGGACATGTCCGCCCGGGCGATGGACGCCACGCAGCAGTTGGGGCATCCGTCAAACTTGAACTTGAACTTGTAGGGAAAAGCCGGACGATGCAGCTCATCCTGGTATTCCTGGGTCAAATGGTTGCACAGATCCTGGGTATCATAGCAGGCATACTCACAGCGGGCAGCGCCAATGCAGTCGGCCGGGGTTCTCAGGTTGGAGCCGGAGCCGCCCAGGTCCTGGTTAAGATTGTGGGTCAGTTCAAAGAAAATTTCCTCGAGCTGCTTGGTGGTGGTGCCCAGGAAAATGATGTCGCCTGTGGAACCGTGCATGTTGGTGATCCCGGAGCCTCTCATCTCCCAGAGATCGCAGATCTGCCTGAGGTATTCACTGGTGTAGAACTTGCCCGAGGGCTGGCTGACCCGCATCGTATGGAAATGGGCCACGCCCGGGAAGTTTGCCGGCTGGTCGCAGTAACGGCCGATAACGCCGCCGCCGTAGCCGAAAACACCCACGATTCCGCCGTGCTTCCAATGGGTCTCCCCGTCCTTGTAGGAAAGTTCGAGCACGCCCAGCAGGTCTTCGACGACATCCACAGGGATCTGATAGTTAATGTTGTTTGCATTCTTTGCCCTTGATTCAGCTTCCTGCTTCATGTCCGATACAAAACTCGGCCATGGACCGCTTTCCAGCTGATCGAGCAAGGGGGTTTCATGTTTTGCCATTGTCATACCTCCCTTTCATTAAAATTAAGCCACGTGTCTATCCAGATATAAGACCCTTATACTGCTTTCTTACATCATCCGTCCCTATTAACATATTATGGAATACAAAAGTTTTCTTATAAAATGATTCAGCCCGCATTGTCAATAAAAAAGGGCGTTGCTTTGAATTTGTCTCTACACGGCGCGCGCGGTTTCAATCTCCCGGACAATCTCCGGGGCGACCTCATAACCCAGCTGCCGCGCCCGGTCGCAATGATGGGCGGCTTTTTGCATATCTCCTTTTTCCAGATACGCAATGGCCAGGTTGTTGTGGGCCACGGCAAAGGTTTCATCAATTTCTATGGCTTTTTGCCCGGCGGCAATGCTTTTGTCCACCTGCCCGTCAAAAAGATAGGCATTGGCCAGGGTGGCATAGGCCTGGATAAAATTGGAATTATATTTAATGGCCTTTTCCAGTGCGGAAATGGCCTCGTCAATTTTGCCCTTCTGCATCTGCACAAAACCGATATTGCCCCATCCCTCGGCAAACGCGGCCCGGACTTTCACACTCTGCTGATTATAGGCCAAACATCCGTCAATATCGCCACGCTGCAGACAAATGCCGCCCAGCTGCACATAGGCTTCGGCAAAATTGGGACTGCACCGGATGGCCTCCTTGAATTCCTCTTCGGCCTCGTCGAATTTGCGCAGCCCCAGCAGGGCAGTGGCCAGATTGTAGTGGCTGTTGCTGCATTCCGGATTCGACATGATGGCAAAACGCTGTTCCTCGATATATTGATCCACTGTTTTTTCAGTTGTCATGAAAACTCCCCTTCGAATTTGTATTTGAACGCTTCTGATGCTGACAACTCAGTGCGTTACATTCTTTTTTTTACACCTGGAACCCCAGATAAAGGTTGTTTTGCTGAAACTTAAAGAATGCCGGCACAGATTGTCAAGAAAAATCCCCGGCCCTTTGCTTTCGCCGCCAATACCGATTTTTTATTTGACAGGGGATTGCCAAATTCATAATAATAAAAACCGTGCCATACAATAACTACCTATAAATTATAAATATCACATCGTCCGGGGACCGCAGCGGCAATCCGGCGCGCCACAGAGCCCGCCCGAGCATTTGCCCGGCAATGGGAATCGGTTCAGATGTGCCAAAAGAGGAGGATTTATGCAGCCTGGATGTTATACCGCCCTGATTACGCCGTTTAAAAACAATGAGATTGATGAGGCGGGGCTGGAAAAACTGATTTCCTTTCAACTGGCAAACGGCATTACCGGACTTCTGGCTGTGGGCACCACCGGTGAGAGCCCCACCCTGAACTGGAATGAACACATCGGCGTGATCAAACGCATTGCCGCCAACACCCGAAACCGCTGTATCTGCATTGCCGGCACCGGCAGCAACAACACCGC
>JAGTVF010000045.1 GCA_018224315.1 Desulfobacterales bacterium
ATGGGCATCAGTTTGCAGGAAATGCCGGCTTTTTCTTCGAGCACGGCTTTGATCAGGTTGGCCGAGGCAATTGATGAGGACCAGTCCGTATGGGCCAGCCGAAGGGTTTTGTTTTTGTTTTGCGCCTGTGCACCGGAAATGAGAACCAGACTTATGGCCACCGCGGTCAGACAGAGGATCAGCCGTGCGGCAATCGGAATTTGTTTCATGACCGTTTTCCCCTTTCTTAGCCAGTATTTACCACAACCGCCGCCGGCCAAAGGTTTTGTCAAGCGGCGGTCGGGTTTTGATTTTAAATTCCTTTTCGGGTTCCCGATCCCCCAGGACAAACTCCTGTGGTGCGGAATAATCGGAAAGCCCTTTGTACAGGGCCACGCACATGCCCAGGAGGACCGCGGCAAAAGGCAGGCCCGTTGTGATGGCGGCTGTCTGCAATGCCACCAGGCCGCCGCCCATGAGCAGGGCTGCGGCCACCGTGCCTTCCATAATGGCCCAAAACAGCCTGGAGAGCACCGGCGGGTTGGGGTTGCCCCCGGAGGTGATAATGTCGATGACCATGGAGCCCGAGTCCGAGGAGGTGACAAAAAAGGTGATGATCACCAAAATGGACAAAGAGGATGTGATGATGCTCAGGGGAAAATTTTCCAGCATCACAAACATGGATACCGGGATATTGTCCTGGACTACCCTGGAAATGCCGCCGGAGCCAAACATTTCAATAAACAGGGCCGTGTTGCCGAAAATGGTGATCCACAAAAAAGTGATGAATGTGGGCACCAGCAAAACACCCATGATAAACTGCCGGATGGTGCGGCCGTGGGAAACCCGGGCGATAAACATGCCCACAAAGGGCGACCAGGCAATCCACCAGGACCAGTAAAAAATGGTCCAGCCCTGCTGCCACTCGGTCTGCTCATAGGTTTCGTTCCAGGTGCTGAGCTCCGGCAGGTGCTGGAGGTAATAGCCGATGTTTTCCAGCAGCGCATCCATGATAAACAGGGTGGGGCCCACCAGGAGCACAAACAGGGCCAGCAGGGCCGCAAAGGCAATGTTGATCTCGGATAACCGGCGGATCCCCTTGTCCAGCCCCTTGATCACCGACCAGGTGGCCACGCCGGTGATGCCGGCAATCAGCATGACCTGGATATTGGCCGACTGGCCGATGCCCAGCAGATAGTCCAGGCCGGCGTTGACCTGCTGAACGCCCAAACCCAGGGAAGTGGCCACGCCAAACAAAGTGGCCACCGTGGCCAGGATGTCGATGATATTGCCCGGCCATCCGTATATGCGCTCTCCCAGAAGCGGATAAAAAGCCGTGCGGATCGATAAGGGCAGTCCTTTGTTAAAGGAGAAAAAGGCCAGAGACAGGCCCACCAGGGAATAGATGGCCCAGGGATGCAGACCCCAGTGCAGAAAGGTAATGTCCATGGCCTTTCGCACCGATTCGGTGGTCCCCGGTTCGGTCAGGGGGTTGGCGGCGTAGTGGAACATGGGTTCGGCCACCCCGTAAAACAGCAGGCCGATGCCCATGCCCGCGGAAAACAGCATGGCAAACCATCCCATGGTGGAAAATTCCGGTCTGGCGTCCGGACCGCCCAGCCGGATGTCGCCGAATCGCCCGGCCAGCAGAACAAGGATGAAGACGAGCACGATATTGACTGTCCAGATGAAAAACCATCCGGCATACTTGGAAATGGCCGCGTGCATTTGTTCAAATACGTTTCCCAGATACTGCTGGAAAAAGATGGTGGCCACCACGAAAAAGATGATCAGGGCCGCTGAGATGAAAAAGACCTGTGGATGGATATCCAGATGAAACCAGCCTTGTTCGGCCTCATCTGTGTTTTGGTTTTTTCCCTGCTCTGGTTTGTCTGTCATATCCCGTCCTCTGTTTGTTCAAACGGTTTGTTTGAGGTGAAAAGGAATATGGGCAAAATCATGCGAAAAATTATAAAGAGCATTTGCATAAATTGCAAGTTTGGACAGGCCGGATATTTCCCGCCCTGGGTTTCTGTCAGCGCGCCTGCTCCGGGTTTTACCTGTGAAAATTGGAAAATAAGACCGCGTATCCGCTGTCAAATTCATACAGGCTTTTCTCCGAGCGACGGTAGCCGGCGATTTTTTTCGGCACCTTTCCCTCGCCGGGATCCCGGTCGGATATGGCCTCGGTAAACACCAGGGAAAACCGGCCCGGTTTGAACACTTCCATGATCTGTTGGATTTTTTCATGGTAATCGGATTCGGCCACGTTGGTTTCAAAGCTGGCATAGGAGCCGGATTCCTCGGGCGTGACATGGATGGTGGCATAGTGCTGGCCGGAGATGCGGTTCATGGAATAGCCGTAGGGCTCAAATACGAAATGATCGGTTTCCATGTCCGGATAGAGCCGGTCAATGCCGGTGCGCGCCTCGATTTCGGCGGCGGTTTCCCCGGGCTTTGGGATAAAGGCTTTGAGTACCTCCGGGTCCAGATCATGCATGAGCAGTTCCAGAGTTTCGTCTTCGTCGCCTTCTGCCACCGCGGCCGGGTCCGGGGCAGAGGCGTAAAAAATGTGTACGTGATCGTGGTTGGCCGGCCCCAGCCGGTAGCTTTTGCCTTTGAAAAATTCGGTGAGCATGGCCACATCCGACTCAAAGTCTGCGGGCTGGTACTGGGGATACATCAGGTTTTTGCGCTCATAAAAGAAAAATGCGATGCGGTCTTTGTCTATGGTCTGAACCAGCTCCGGAACCGCTTTTATCAGGGTGGTTTTGCCGCAGGTAATCATCAGCACCCGGTCGGCCCAGACAAACAGGCTGGATTCGGAAAGCAGATAGGCGTCCATGTCCGGCCCGGAAATCACGCTGACGATTTCCGCACCGCTGGCGGCCACCACCTTGTTCCACCGGCCGTCTTCGTTGCTGCGCAGCGCCGGGTCCGGGGCGGCCAGAATGATTTCCAGTTTTTTCTCCGGCCCTTCAAATTCCATGCTCATATTGATCACCTCTGGGTTGGAAATCTTTTGGAACTTATAATAACTCCGCTAAACTATATTAAATATCATTTTTGTCAGGCCGGGTAAACCCAAATCCGGGGGCGAAAAAATCGGCTCCGGCCGCAGGGCTTTTTTCCTCCAGGCCACCACCATTTTCAGCCCGGAAGAAGTCACAATCGCCACATTGGCATAACCAAGCCATAATCAGCTTGTTGCGGTTTTCGCATGTGTCGGGTCGGGTGTGATTTGTTTGTCTGCGGCGTGCTTTCGGCGATTGGTCAATCGCCAAAACCGCGCCAATGCAGTCAAACAAACCACCCCCGCCTCCGCCCCATGGCCAGACGCACTGGAAATATGCGGCAGCAACTGTTTTTTACCAGGAGGTCCTCTGAATTTGAATCGATGCAGGGTTGATGTCCTGGAAGGGTGTTTCTAATGTGTTTTAAGGGGTTATCGCATTTGTGAGAGGGTCGCCAAGGAAGCCCGAAGGGCGGGGGCGGGTTTTTGAAGCGACATTGAGAATTTTTGCGGGAAAATTCAGCCGGTGCCGGAGCCGGAAAATTTCAAACTGTCTGAGGCCGTAAGGCCGAGTTTTTGAAATTTTGAGCGAAGGCATCGGCTGAAT